>WTIG01000068.1 GCA_011522825.1 Puniceicoccaceae bacterium | reverse complement strand
GCCATTCATATATCTCTGTGACTGGCTTTAACCCTTTTCCACTTTTCAGCAAACGCCCTTTAATGCGATACCGCTTCTTCGAATTTTCATTTGAGGACTTTTTAATTGAAGTACCATTGGTAGATGCTTCTCCTAGGCTCAGATTACCCCAAAGATCGACTTTTAAATCATCATTTCCAGATACCTGTACTTTTTTCTCTTTCTTTGCCATGATCTAAACGGACATTCAGGAATCAGAAGCATCCAAAAGGTCTTTGGCTTTGTGATAACTCCTACGTGATAAATAATGCTGTAACTGTTTTGGCAGAGAAGCATCTTTGCTCGAAGCATCCAATCGTTTAATCGCTTCAATATACTCCTCTTTATTTAAAGAACCAAAGCCTGAAATGGCTCTTTCTAAGTCTGCTTTTAAATTCGCTGAGTCCATGTACGAAAAATTAAGTCAGATAAAAAATATTACCAATAAAAAAGTTCATTATTCGTAGAATTAGATTTGAAAATAATAAAAGAGTGTTCAAACATTCTAAGTAGATTATCTTACTATGACACAGAGTAATGCCACGAGTTCCTGGAACGCAGATTTAATAGATGAAATGCACGCAAAATGGATCGATTCTCCAGATTCATTAGATCCGATTTGGAAAGCGTTTTTCGAAGGCTTTGAGCTAGGAAGCAGCATTGAGCAAGACTCAACCCAATCACTTAAAGGTGGGTCATCAAATACTCTGTCTGATTTACAAGCGACGAAACAAGCTCGCTTCATTGGATTAATCTATGCCTATCGTTCTTTAGGGCATACCATTGCTAACTTCAACCCTCTAGCTAAAGAAGCGAGTACGAACCCACGTTTAACTTTGGAACGCTTAGGTTTTGATGAATCAGACTTAAATAATATATACGATAGTGGAAATTACCTCGGGGGCATACAATTAAGCCTCAAAGAATTAATTGATCGCTTAGAAAAAACTTACTGCAAAACAGTGGGCTTTGAATACCTTCATATTCAAGAAACTGCCAAACGTAGGTGGATTCAAGCACGTATTGAGCCAGAGTGCTTTGTTCCTGGCTTCAACAACGAGCAAAAATACAACATCCTCAAAAGTATCCTAGAGGCGGAAACTTTTGAGGCATTTCTCCAATCTAAGTTCCTTGGGCAAAAACGTTTCTCTTTAGAAGGTGGTGAAACATTAATTGCGATTCTTGATAGTATTTTTCAACGATGTGGAAAAAATAAAGTTGATGAAATTGTTATGGGCATGGCTCATAGAGGTCGCCTAAACGTACTCGGTAATTTCTTAGGCAAAGCCTTCGAATATATATTACGTGAATTTTCTGATAACTATATCCCAGATACCATTTGTGGAGATGGTGATGTTAAATACCACCTAGGCTTTGAAACGAAGCGAAAAACATTAGATGATCATTTAGTGGAATTACGTCTGGCGGCTAATCCTTCACACCTTGAAGCAGTCGACCCAGTCGTACAAGGTAAAGCTCGGGCACGTCAAAGAATCCGACAAGACCTTGAACGTAAAAAAGTACTTCCTATTTTAATTCATGGAGATGCGGCAATCGCTGGACAAGGTATCGTATCTGAAGTCTTTAATTTCTCACAACTCAACGGCTATCGTACAGGCGGAACCATTCATATCATCGTAAATAATCAGATTGGATTCACCACAGGTCCCGAAGATGCTCGCTCTAGCCGTTATTGCACCGATGTGGCTAAAATAGTCGAAGCCCCTATTTTTCATGTGAATTGTAATGACCCATTAGCAGTAGTCGCCGCCGTAGAAACGGCCTTTGATTACCGGCAAACCTTTGGCAGTGATGTTGTCATTGATATGTACTGTTATCGCAAACACGGTCATAATGAATCTGATGAACCTGCATTCACTCAACCTGTCCTTTATCAAAAAATCAGCAACATGCCCAAAATCAGTCAGATCTTGGCCGAACAGCTCAAAGCCCAGGGTGACATAACGGATGATCAAATAGACTCTATCAAAAACGACTATTTGGCTAAATTAGAAGCTGCGCACAATAAGAACTTAGAGAACAGCACGACAACCAAAGATCCATTTGCGGAATCCAATGCTGGGAAACAACCACCCTATTCTTTTGAAGTCTTTGAAACCAAGGTTAAGAAAGACATTCTTGGGCATATTGTTAACCAGCATGCGAAATTCCCAGAAGGTTTTCGTGTAAATCGTAAAATCAAAAGACAATTAGAAGCAAAAATAAAAGCTTTTGAAACGGATTCAGGGATTGATTGGGGATTAGCAGAATCGCTTGCTTTTGGTAGCCTACTCATTGAGGGCACTCCTGTTCGCATCAGTGGACAAGATTCTAAAAGAGGTACCTTCAGTCATAGACACTCTGTTCTCTATGATACCGAAACACGAGAACGTTACACTAATCTTCTCGACCTCAGCGAAAACCAAGCACAGTTCTGCGTACACAACTCACTCTTGTCTGAAGCAGCTGTATTAGGATTTGATTTTGGTTACTCTCTAGATTACCCCCAAATGCTCTGTATTTGGGAAGCACAATTCGGCGACTTTGTGAATGGTGCACAAGTCATTATTGATCAGTTTATAACCAGTAGTGAATCTAAATGGGGACGGCTTAGTGGCATCGTTATGTTACTTCCCCATGGTTATGAGGGGCAAGGTCCTGAGCATTCCTCAGCCCGTTTAGAGCGTTTCTTGCAGTCGTGTGCCGATAATAATATACAAGTCTGTAACTTAACAACGCCTGCACAATTATTTCATGTTCTAAGAAGGCAAATGAAACGGGAATTCAAAAAACCTCTGGTGATTATGACCCCGAAGAGTTTATTGCGTCATAAAGAATGCGTCTCGAAAGTATCTGATTTTACTGAAGGGCATTTTCATAATATGATCGATGATCTGAGTGTTGATAAAAATAGAATTAAAAAAATCATTCTCTGTTCTGGTAAAATCTATTATGATTTAGAGAGTCATCGAAAAACTCGTGGCTATGAACATATTGCGATTATTCGAGTGGAACAGTTCTATCCTTTAGATCGTGAATTATTTTCATCTATTCTTAAAAGCTATCCAGAGGAAGCTGAAATTACTTGGTGCCAAGAAGAACCTAAGAATATGGGAGGCTGGACATTCATATTCCCCTATATTTTGGAACTCACAGGGAAGATGGCAAAATATATCGGAAGAAAATGCTCAGCAAGTCCTGCCGTTGGATCTTTAGCGATTCATAAGTACGAACAGTCTGCAATCGTTAGCGAAGCACTGGATTCAGAATAATCGAAAAATTCCAAACTTCTGATTTGCCATTTGCAGTAATTCGCAATTATAAATCACATAAATATTTATTATGGCTACTGAAGTAAAAGTTCCCTCAATGGGTGAATCAATAACAAGCGGAATTCTCTCAGCATGGCTTGTGAAAGATGGTGATTTTGTTGAAAAAGATCAGCCCATATACGAATTAGAGACTGATAAAATTACTTCCGAAGCTACAGCTGAAGTATCAGGAATTATACAATTCAAAGTCGAACAAGATGCCGAAGTCGACATAGGTGCTACGGTTGCTACAATAGATGATTCTGCAAAAGCTCCGACTAACAAAGATGCACCTAAGGTAAGTGAAGTCAAAGAACCCGTAATTGAGTCTTCGGCTAAGACTTCAAAAGTACCTACAAAAGAAGCAGTTGTTGAAAAGCCCCAAGAGCCTGAACATTCAGAAAAAGTTTTATCACCAGCTAGCCGAAAGCATTCCATTGAAACGCAAGTCGACATCAATCAAGTACAAGGTACTGGCAAAGATGGAAGAATTACCAAAGGCGATATCCTTTCAGCCAAGGCTACAAATGATTCTCCTGAAAAAGAAACTAAAGCAGCTCAATTAGATTCTCTTGTAAATAGCACTCCTTCGACTTCATCCGACTCATCGATTCGTGAAACTCGTAAGAAGATGAGTCCGCTGAGAAAGAAAATTGCCCAAAGACTTGTGAATGCGACTCAAGAAGCCGCTTTACTGACCACATTTAATGAGGTGGATATGAGTCGAGTCATGCAACTGAGAAAGACTCACCAAGAATCATTTGTTAAACGCTATGGAATCAAACTTGGTTTCATGTCCTTTTTTACAAAAGCAGTCGTTAATGCCCTGCAAAGCGTTCCTGCCGTTAATGCCCGAATCGAAGGTGATTCTATTGTACAACAACATTATTATGATATCGGTATCGCTGTAGGTACAGAAAAAGGCTTACTCGTTCCCGTTGTTAGAGATTGTGAACAGAAGTCCTTTCAAGAGATCGAACAAAGTATTCTTGATTTTGCAAAGGATGCGAGAGAGTCCAAAATCCAGCTTAAAGATTTAGAGGGCGGTGTTTTTACAATTTCAAATGGAGGTATTTACGGGTCTATGTTGAGCACCCCTATTATCAATTTTCCTCAACCAGCAATTCTTGGACTGCACAATATTCAAGAAAGAGCGGTGGTTGTAAACGGTGAGATTGTTGCTCGTCCAATGATGTACCTTGCTCTGAGCTATGACCATAGATTAATCGATGGGAAAGAAGCGGTTACCTTTTTGAACCACATTAAGCATGCAATTGAAAATCCAGATCGTTTGTTAATTGGGCTTTAAAAATCATTATGAGCGATAGTACACAATTTGATATTACTGTCATTGGTTCTGGACCTGCAGGATATGTCGCAGCCATAAAAAGTGCCCATCTTGGATTTAAGACAGCGCTTATTGAAAAAAGTGCCAATCTCGGTGGCACTTGTTTAAATGTCGGTTGCATCCCTAGTAAAGCACTCCTTCATTCATCTGAAATTTACCATACCTTAAATCATAATGCCTCACAGCACGGAATTAAGACCTCTAAACTAGATGTCGATATTCCAACTATGATGCAAAAAAAGGATAAAACCGTTCAGCAATTAAGGATGGGTATTGAGCACTTGATGAAGAAAAACAAAATCAAGCTTTTTCAAGGTACGGCTTCTTTTAAATCTGTTACTGAATTATCGATCCGTAAGGATTCTAGTAAAAATGAAGCCGAAATAATCAGTTCAAAAAAAATCATTATTGCTACTGGATCTAAGCCCAAAGAAATTCCAAGTCTGCCCATTGATGGAGAGAATATTGTTACCAGTGACCACGCTATTGCCTTTACTGAAATACCTAAGAAAATGGCTGTTGTTGGAGCGGGTGCCATCGGACTCGAGTTGGGTTCAGTTTGGTCACGTTTAGGTGCTGAAGTCGATGTTATTGAATTTCTTCCTCAGATTCTTGCTGGATACGATAAAGACATTGCCGATCAATCACAAAAGATTTTCAAAAAGCAAGGTCTGAACTTCCATCTCAATACTAAAGTAAGCGAATGCACATTGGGCAAAAATCAAGTGACGCTGAAACTAGAGTCTAATGGAAAAACATCACAACTGGAAGCCGATAAAGTACTCGTTGCGATCGGAAGAGTTCCCAACACAGAAAATTTAAATTTAGAAGCCATCGGCTTAAAAACAGATGATCAAGGACGCATCTCAGTAAATCAAAACTATCAAACTGAGATTGAATCAATTTATGCAGTCGGTGATGTGATTGATGGCCCTATGCTTGCACATAAGGCAGAAGAAGAAGCCATCGCCTGCGTAGAGCTCATCGCTAACCAAGCTGGGCACGTAAACTACAAGGTCATCCCTAATGTCGTTTACACAGAACCAGAAATTGCTTCCGTAGGGATCACTGAGGCTCAAGCTAAAGAGCAAAATTTAGCGATTAAAGTCGGTAAATTTAATTTAAGTGCAAATGGTCGTGCCATTGCTTCTGATGCAACAGATGGAAGTGTGAAAATAATTGCTGATGCAAATAGCGATCGTCTACTTGGCATTCAATTAATTGCTAAGGGCGGATCAGAAATGATCAGTGCCTGCATCGCACACATGGAGTACGGGGGTTCATCGGAAGATATTGCTCGCACTATTCATGCCCACCCTACCTTGAGTGAATCAATCAAAGAGGCGGCAATGAATGTATACGATCGAGCCATACATTCTTAAAACCTTATTTCTTAGTATAACGAAATACCGTTAGTGAATTTGGCGGCAAGTTAATCGAAATTGAGTTCTCACGGCTATCCCAAGGGACTGACTCTGAATCTACGCCTCCACTGTTGCCAAAACCAAAGCCACCGTATTCATGAGCATCCGTATTCAGAATTTCCTTATAGTAGCCACCGAGCGGTACGCCTACACGATAATTTTCTCGGTATATTGGCGTAAAGTGCGCAACCACAACTAAACTATCATTTTCTGTTTCACCCCATCGAATAAACGCAATCACTCCGCTTTCAGAATCAGCACAAGCAATCCATTCAAAGCAACGTGAATCAATATCTCCATTCGCTAAACCTGGTGTGTTTATATATAGATCATTTAAATCACGTACCACGGATTGTATGCCTTGATGATCTGGATATTCCAATAAATGCCAGTCAAGACTTTGGGCATAATTCCATTCGGCAGATTGACCAAATTCACTTCCCATAAACAAAGTTTTCTTGCCAGGCCATAGCCACATTAAACCGTATAATGCTCGCAATTGATTTGCTTTTGCTGAAATAGAATCGCCTGGCATCTTGGATAGCATAGAGCATTTACCATGGACGACCTCATCATGAGAGAATACCTGTACAAATGATTCACTGTACTGGTAGAGCATGCCAAAGGTTAAATGATGGTGTTCATACTTCCGGTAAATTGGATCCTTTTGCATATAGTGCAAAATGTCGTGCATCCAGCCCATATTCCATTTGAAATCAAAGCCAAGGCCTCCAGATTCTGTGTCTTTTGAAACGCCATCAAATGAAGTGGATTCCTCAGCAATCATCAAGGCACCTGGATAATATTTATGAACTGCATCATTCACTTCTCTTAAGAAATATATCGCATCTACATTTTCCCTACCTCCATATTTGTTCGGCACCCATTCACCTTCTTTTCTTGAATAATCTAGATACAACATCGAAGCCACTGCATCCACTCTCAAGCCATCAATGTGAAAATGCTCAAACCAAGCTAAAGCATTGGAAATCAAAAATGATTTCACCTCACAGCGTTCGTAATTAAATATCAGCGTCCCCCAATCTTGATGCTTACCTTGACGAGGGTCCTCATGTTCATAAAGAGCCGTTTCATCAAAACGTGCTAAAGCAAAGCGATCTTCAGGAAAATGAGCAGGCACCCAATCCATAATCACACCGATGTCATTTTGGTGTAATTGATCGACTAAATATTTGAAGTCTTCTGGACTGCCAAAGCGCTGAGTTGGTGCAAAAAATCCAGTCACTTGATAGCCCCAAGAACCATCAAAGGGATGCTCGGCTAAAGGCATAAATTCAACGTGGGTGAATTTCATATCCTTCAAATAGGGCACTAATTCGTCGGCAATTTCTCGATAGGATAAGGGGCGGTTAGCATCTTCAATCTTTCGTTTCCAGGAACCCAGATGCATTTCGTAAATTGAGCAAGGTGCATTCTTCCAATTGACGCTTTCTCGCTTTTTAAGCCATTTCTGATCATTCCACTTATAGTTATAAGTATCATAGACAATTGAAGCATTATGAGGAGGTGACTCGAAATATTTACCATAGGGGTCTGTCTTTAAAAATGGCACACCCGCTTCGCCTAAAATCTCAAATTTATATTTAACGCCTTCTGTTAAGCCTGGGATAAATATTTCCCAAATGCCTGAAGACCCCAACCCTCTCATCATATGGCTGCGTCCATCCCAGAAATTAAAATCCCCCACAACCGATACTCTCTTAGCAGCAGGTGCCCAAACGGAAAAAGAAATACCACTAATTCCGTCTACAGTGATAAAGTTAGCCCCTAATTTATTATGAATAAAGCGGTCTTTACCCTCATTGAAAAGGTATAAGGACTCTTCGGAAATCGTTGGAAGAAAGCTGTAAGGGTCATAAAATTGGTGTATTGTTCCGTTGTTATAGGCAACTTTAAGCTGGTAGGTAAAAAATTCCTTCTGCCCGTCTAAAACACCTTCAAAAACATCGCTATTTCCAATACGCTCTAAAGGGAATAACACTTCTTTTTTATTAGAGCGTGATTTATTCAACTTAGCCACAGAACACTCCTCGGCATTCGGCAAATAGGCACGAACAACTAATTCACCCTTTTCTTTCCCAGAGGGGTCAGGCAGGCGATGCATCCCCAATATTGAATGCGTGTTTGAACAATAGGCACCGATTAATGCTTCAAAATCACTTTTATTGATCCGCATATCGTCTTAATTAAGCTATTCACTTAAGAAGTCACGATTTAAAATAACATTATATTCATTTCTTTTTAATAAATTTCTTGTCGAAACTTAATGCGAACCCATAAATAAAAGTGTGCTACTCAAGAAACTACACACGACACTCTTCCTTTACCTAAGTTCAGCAATCGTTTTACAGGCGAATTTGCCTGAACTCAGTTCAATCAATCCTATTGAATTTGATGAAGTTTCACAAAAATTAGTCGCGAGTAATGAGGCCACTTTTGATTTTAAAGATATTCGCCTAAAAGCGGATACCATTACCTATTATAAAAATTATAATTTATTAAATGCTCGGGGCGGCATCAATTTTGTCTCGAATAACCATCGATTACTCTCAGACGATTTCGCCCTCGATGTAGAAAGCAAAACTTTTTCCATAAACAATATAAAATATGGAGTATGGCCCTATTTCATAACTGCAAAAAGTGGCGGCGGAAATGAAGAAACGATTAATTTCAATCAAGGAGTTTTCTATTATGGAGATCCTCACCCACTCAGCCCAAATTTAAAAGCTCAGACAGTTACTATTGTAAATACCGAAAAAGATAAAGAGGTGATTTTTGACAAGGCTTTATTACGAATTGGAGAAGTCCCTGTTTTTTACTTACCTAAAATCAAGTATGATTTAGAAAATAATCCTTATATAGTTAATACCCGAATCGGCCATGAAGAGGATTATGGAACTTATCTCCAAACACTAACCCTTTTCCCTATCACTGAATGGCTTAGAGTGGGATTAAACTTAGACTATTACTCCGAGCGAGGTGCATTATACGGGCCAGCTATTCAATACCATAAAAAGGGAGAAAATTTCTGGATTACAGGGGCTGTAAGCTCAGGCTACATAAGCGACAAAGGAGAAACAGGAGTAGATATCGCTAATCAGCCGATCGATAAAAAACGAGACTTTCTTTTGGCACAGCATAAGCAAATTCATGGTAATCAATTATTCCTCACTCTCCAGACTAACGACCTATCAGACTCTGAAGTAACTCGTGATTTCAAAGAAACTATTTATAACCAAAATCAATTTCCACTCAATTTCTTTGAAACGACTTACATAACTAATAATTTCGGAATGGGTGCATTTATACACTTCGAAAATGATGATTTTTCAAAGACTCGTGAACGCCTCCCAGAAATTAATTTACACTACTTCCCTAATCCAATTTTTGGTTCTTCCCTATATCATTATGGAAATATCTCTTATTCTGAAATTAAGGAGGCCACATTAGACACATCCTTATTCAGCTCACTCAATTCACTCAAATATACAGTCTTAGATCTAAATTATGGAATATCCGATAGTTATAGCTTTAAGAAGTGGCTAAAGATATCTCCGAAGATAGAATATCGTGGATTCAAATATGCTAAAAATCTCTCATCGAACGACCCAGAACTTGACCCATTTGATGAAAGCTATGATTTTCTACTCTATGGCTTAGATATTCGAAGCCGATACCAGGCAGTCTATCCAACAAATAATGAATTGTGGAAAGTTCAAGGACTCAGGCATATTTTCGAACCATCTATTAGCATCAATCGCATTCAATCATTAGACAGTACTAAGCTCAATGCATACACCTCAAATGAATTAAGTCCCTCATTCTTATTTTCAAGACCCTCAACCTCTTTAATTGATTATAGAAACTTAGACCAAATCAATGAATTATTCCTCACCCGCCTAAGCTTAAACAACTATTTTCAAACCAAGCGAGGTTCTTACGGCTCAAGGAATATAATGGAGTTACACTTGTTTGCTGACTTTTATCATAAATACGAAAACCGTAATCCAAATGATACTGTATCGGAAAAGAATGCACTGTGGTTAGAATTTAAAATGAATCCCGCACCCTGGCTTAAATTCGAAATCGCATCACGATTAAAAAGCCAATCCTTAAACCTTGTTGAGAATTATACTAGATTAGTCCTAACGAGTAGCCTATTTTGGGAATTAGGCTTAAGCTCATATTTTAAAGAAAATTTAGTCGATCAAATCAGCATCGATTTCCTCTATAAACTGAATGACAATACACACCTAACATCCATTCTTTGGGCTGATTTAAAAAATGACACCATCCCCAGATTTAAGTTAGGAATTGATAAAATTTCCAATACCAGTTGGAGGACGAGCTACTCAATTAATTACAGAAAAGATGAACGCAGGGGCGATGACCTCAGCTTTGATATCGGCTTACAACTTATTGCCTATTAATTGCCATGCAAGACGCACTCATTCCTGATCAAGATCATCTCATCACCCTTTCTAGCTTCGAAGGGCCACTGGATCTTTTACTCTATTTAATCAAAAAAGATGAAATTGATATCTATGACATTCCAATAGTCTCAGTAACAAATCAATACATCGAAAGTATCAATCAAATGGAAAGCCTAAACTTAGAGGTTGCAGGAGAATTCTTTGTTATGGCATCCACCTTAATGTATATCAAGAGTCGCTATTTATTACCCAAAAAAGATCGTGACACCAATGAGATAATTGACGATGGCGCTGACCCAAGATGGGAGCTGGTTGAAAAACTCATAGAATATAAAAAATTCAAGAATATCGCTCAAGAGATAGAATCCCTGATTGCGAAAGCCAATGACTATTTACCAAGAGATTTTACACATTCCAAGAATCCCGATTCAGATACAGAACTCAAGCCAGTTGATAGAGTTGAATTATGGAATGTATTTAATAGCGTTTTAAGAAGGCTCACTGATCGCATCCAAGAAGGAGAAATCCACGAAGAAACTGTTACTGTTTCTGACAGAATGACTTATATTATTAATTATTTAAATAGTACACCCTCATTTTATTTTTCAAATTTGTTTGAAGAAAAAACAACACCCACCACACAAATAACTAAAGATGTTGAGGA
>WTIG01000155.1 GCA_011522825.1 Puniceicoccaceae bacterium | reverse complement strand
GCTGACACCAATAATGTGATTGAGCCAGATATTAGAATTTTCCTAGAAGACGATATGTGGAAAATTGAGCTAAATAATGAATACATTCCTAAATTAAGAATCAGTCAAAAGTACAAAGATCTACTGGCACAAGGAAACCTCAGCAAAAAAGAAAAAGAATATTTAGTAGAAAATATGCGCTCTGGAAAATTTCTGATCAATTCATTAGACCAAAGGCAAAATACACTCAAAAAAATATCTCAGAAAATTATCGAACAACAGCCAAAATTTTTCGTTAAATCCAATCCTTCACTTCAGCCTTTGACCATGCAAAAAATAGCTGATGATGTAGGTGTTCACGAAACAACTATCAGTCGTGCAATTGCAAATAAATACGCCAAAACTCCCCATGGCGTGTTTCCCTTGAAGCATTTTTTTAATAGCGGCTTTACCTCTGAAAGTGGCGAAACAATAGCTAATCGCTCTATCAAAGAAACTATAGAGAAAATTATTCAAAAAGAAGACCCTACGAAGCCAATTAGTGACCAAGCAATTTCAAAAGAATTAGAAAAAGAAGGCATAAAAATTGCACGTAGAACGGTAGCTAAATATAGAGAGCAACAAGGTATATTGCCAACACATCTTCGAAGACGATTTGATTAACCAATCACTCCTTCATCAATATTAAGCAATTCCGTGCCAATGGCATCGCATTTTAATTGCCCTTCTCTTGTTAAAATGAATCGAGAGCCTTCCTTTTTCAAATAGCTTTCTGATTCAAATTGGTCCATCATTTGTAAATAACTATTTTTAATCCTATCATTAGTAGCAGGAAAACGCATTGAAAGCTCCTCGAAGTCAATGCCTTCATTCATTCTCAATCCGAATATTAGGCTATCTGTAAAAAGCAGTTCTTCTGATAATTCAACTACATCCTCTTTTTGGATATCTTGATTCTCTAAGCCCTTCAACCACTCCTTTATAGAACTCGGATTCCTGTATCTATATCCATTAAATTGAGACGCTGCAGATGGACCACAGCCAATCCATTCATTCATTTTCCAAGTATTTACATTGTGCATACAGCGGCTAGTTTCAGATCGAGTAAAATTAGAAATTTCATACTGCAAAAATCCAAAAGATTTCAATAAATCCCAGCCCTCTAAATAAAAAGCTCGTTCCTTTTCTTCATCAATCGCAAGCTTACCTTCAGACAACTTTACATAGAGAGCGGCATCTTCTTCAAAAGTTAAACAATAAGTCGAGATATGGGAACTCTCTAAATCATTTGCTTTCTTTAAATCATCACGCCAATCGCTTAAGTCTTGATTGGGCAGAGCGAACATCATGTCCACATTTGTTTCACAGACACCTGATTCCTTGATCAGATCCCAAGCAGTATATATTTGCTTCAGATTATGTAAGCGCCCTAATTTCTCCAATGAATCAGGATTAAAGCTTTGGATTCCCATAGAGAATCGAGTGACTCCCAAATCCAAAAGAACTTTCAGTTTATCTGCTTTCACTGTTGAGGGTGCCATTTCAACTGTCCATTCTGAGAAATCAGACCCCACATGCTTAATCATTGATTTCCCTAATCGCTGTAGATCTTTTGCCGACAACAAGCTTGGTGTACCACCTCCCCAAAATATAGTATCGAATTGAGCTGATTTAGGTATTCGCTCAAATTCACATTCCATTCCCTTTAAGTAGGATAATAAGTCCGCTCTTTTTGGTTTTTCCTGGTAAAAAGCACAAAAGTCGCAGGTGCTAGCACAAAAAGGAATATGGCAATATAAACCGGTTTGCATGATTTGTAAAAAGCTAGAAAATCTCTATTTAAATAGAGGGTACCGCTCCTAGTAGTTTTTGAGTATATGGGTGCTGTGGGTTTTGGCATACTTCTTCCGAATTGCCCTGCTCTACTATTTTACCTTCAGTCATCACTAAGATGGAATCACTCATGTGTTCAACAACCGCTAAATCGTGAGCCACAAATAGGTAGGTTAAATTAAACTCAGACTGAATATCCTTAAGTAAATTAATGATATGTGCCTGAACAGATACATCCAAGGCACTAACGGGTTCGTCGCAAATAATAAACTCAGGATCTGCAGAAATCGCTCTCGCAATGCCAATCCTTTGTCTTTGTCCACCACTAAACTCATGAGGAAAACGATCCATCATATCAGCAGAAAGTCCTACCTTTTCTAATAAATACGCTACCTTTTCTTTTCTTTGATTCGCATTCAAATCTTTAAGATGAACGAACATCGGTTCGCTGATAGAGGATTGTATACTCATTCGTGGATTTAAAGAGCCAAATGGATCTTGGAAGACCATTTGAATTTTCTTACGATAAGGGTAAAATTCACTATCCGTTAGACCAGAAATAAGTTTATCCTCGTAAAAAATAGATCCTTCACTGATTGGAACTAAACGTGCTATGGCTTTACCTGTAGTGGATTTACCGCTTCCACTCTCTCCAACTAAGCCTACAGTTTTTCCTTTAGGAATGGAAAAGCTTATAGAATCAACAGCCTTTACTGTTTCCGTATTCCGAGAAAAAATACCCCGTTTACTCGTAAAGTGTACTTTCAAATCATTGACTGTGATTAAATTTGCCATAGTTATAATTATCCAATAGGAGCTAAATTATGATTAAAAAGACATTTTTACTGTTAACTGCCATTCTTATTCTTTCTGCATGTACCTCAACAAAAAATGAGCAAGGTCTAACGATTAAAAAGAAAAATAATTATAATCCGATTCATCAGATTAAAAAATTATTTTAGATGATTGATTGAGTCGGTGTATCTTTTTCAG
>WTIG01000191.1 GCA_011522825.1 Puniceicoccaceae bacterium | reverse complement strand
CTCTGGAGGAACTCAGCCCTTAAGTCTAGTTTGGAAGCCTTATAGCTATGTTGCGAGAAAAGAATTAAATGAAGCTGCGTCAAACAGTTCATATTTAGTACCTACTCAAGCGTTTAGTGGTTCAGAAATACCAACTCGGGAAACTATCTGGTCTTTGTCAGAGGTAGACTCACAAGGATTAAATGTACTTGGATCTACAAAGCAGTACAAAGTTCTAGGAATTAAACAAGAAGAAGAAAACAAGTTTAGTATCGCAGGCGTAGAGCACTATAACTCTAAGTTCCAAGCGGTAGAAAAAGATTATTATCTTGGATATCTTCCTGACAGTGTATTTCCTACTCGTAACCAAGAAACTCTTGGAAACGATGCAAAGCCAAAAAATCTAAGAGTATTTTTAAAGAGTACAGACACTACACAAGGCGAAGAACTTGCACTACTGTGGGATATTGATGATAGTGTTAAAGATACGGTTGCAGGTTTTGAAGTTGCTCATAATTCAGACAGCTTGCCTAGTCCTGTACGAGTTGCAGATCAGTTTTTAAATTTAGTTGAAGTAGCTGATGGCAGACTAGAGTTTCGTGTTCGTTCTGTAGGCATTAATGATGCAAAATCTCCGTGGGCGACTTTTGCGTTTGACGTAGAAGATCCTTATAACACAAACACACCAAGGCTTCACCAAACACCTGTAGGTGTTCTTTCTAATGTAGATGCGCGATATAGCGCTTCTGCGGGAACATTCTCATTTGATTCTAATTCAGGTACTGTAGTTACTTCGGTTTCGGATGCTCAAGGATTAACAAGATTAACTCCACCGCCTTCTGTAAATTTAAGTGCGAGTTCTATCTCTGCTGGAAACTTAGCAGAATATTTTGTGTATTTTGATAAATCTTCTAGCTCTATATCATTAAAGTACTGGGAGACTGAAAGCCTACCTGGTGTACCTTATTGGATTGATGCAAACGATGGAGATTTAAATGTATCGGAGTCATCTAATTGGACAAGCATTGGCACTGTAAATGTGTCCGCAAATTCTAATATATTGCAAGGTACTGGATTTAATTCAAGTCTTCAACTGCGAGATATTATTAATCTTTCTGGCTCAAATGAGCCAAATACAATTTCTACAGCATCTTCTTTTGCGGCTACAATTATTTCTATAGAAAGCGATACTTCTGCTATATTAGATAGACCTTTTAATACAGAAATTTCATCTAGAGAAGGTTTCCGAAATACTTTCCGAGTAGATTATAATGAAGATGCTCTAGTATCAAGAATAGCTTATGACACTACAGCGTCTGCTATCGTTGCTCAGAATTTTATTACTGTTGGCCTACCTTTAGACGGTCAAATTGTAACTGTTGGAGAAAACGGAGAAATTACGATTGTTGAGGGCTCTATTACTAACTCCTTTATTGCTGAATCAACAATTCTTGCAAGTAATTTATCCAATGAACTAGCAACACGAATAGAAAGCTCCTCGGCTCAAGCCGAAGCAGCATTGCTTGCAGCAGAAGCTGCTTCTGCATTTGCAGCAGAAGCTTTAACTGCGGCAAATTCTGCTTCAGCTACAGCAGCAGCACTGGAAGATAGTCTTTCTGCAGCAGAAGCACGTCTTGATGGTGTAGATGCAAGTTTAAGTAGTGCTTTAGTTGTTACAAACAGTAGTATAGGAACTATAGAAAACGAATTAAATACTGTATCCTCTCTTATTGCATCCATAGAAGATGAGCAAGCTAGCTTATCTGCATCATTTTCTGCGCTACAAACAGAAGTAAACAGTCTGTCCGCCACTGTAGCAGATATAGATGATAGTAGCTTATCTGCTTTCGCAGCTACAGCTTCGGCAGCGGCAGTAACAGCTTCGGCAGCGGCAGTAGCTGCTGCAAGCGCACGAGCTGCTGCAGAAGGTTTTAGAAGCGATGCAAACACTTTTGCATCTAGCGCGTTAGCTGCAGCTTTATCTGCCGCAAATTCTTTAAGTGCAACAATTGTTTCTCAAACGATATCTGACTCTTCTGCGGCTTCTGCTTCTGCATTTGCTTTGGCCTCTGCTTCAAGTGCGACAGTGGCAGGTACTTTTTCTACTTCTGCAGAACAATTTTCCATACTTGCCGAACGCTACAGTAATTCAGCAGCTACTTCTTCATCAAATGCGCAAGATAGCGCTTCCAGTGCTCTTATCGCTGCAAACAGTGCGAGCGCTAGTCAAGCACTGGCATTTGAAAGTCGCACTCTAGCTTTATCTGCAGCAAAAACCGCAAGCACACAGGCTTTAGTCGCACAAAGTTCAGCAACTCTTGCTCTGGCATATTCAAGCTCGGCGTCCTCTTTCGCTTTCTTGGCAGAAAGGTATAGCTCATCAGCGGCTACTCAAGCTTCTAATGCAGCATCTAGTGCATCTAGTGCTCTTATTGCAGCGGACGACGCTAGTGCTTCAGAAGCATTAGCATTTGATAGCGCTAGTTTGTCAGTAAGTGCTTCAAAAACAGCTTCATCTTTTGCTGTGGCCGCACAAAATTCTGAGACTTTAGCTTTTGGATACTCTGCCTCAGCTTCATCTTTTGCTCTTTTAGCAGAAAGATACAGCTCGTCTGCGGCAACTCAAGCTTCTAATGCGGCGTCCAGCGCATCTTCGGCACTTGTAGCTTCAGATAATGCAAGTGCTTCGGAAGCAGCAGCGATTAATGCTTCTCAAATTTCAGTAAGTGCTGCAAAGTCAGCAAGTACACAGGCAGTTGCTGCATTTAACTCTTCTCAAGCAGCTATTGCTTCATCCTCTTCAGCTTCATCTTTTGCTGCAGCTGCCTCTCAAGATG
>WTIG01000125.1 GCA_011522825.1 Puniceicoccaceae bacterium | reverse complement strand
ACCTAAAAGTGACCAAAGTTCTTCAGCTATGTGTGGTGCAAGTGGTGCAATTAACTGAAGGAAGGTTTCAATAACGGATTGAGGAATGGTCTCTGATTTAGAAAGTTGATTAATTAAGATCATTAATTGAGAAATCGCCGTATTAAACCCTAAGTTTTCATAGTCATGCGTCACTTTTTCAATACTCTGATGGAGTAAACGCTCTGATTCGTTATCAAGTGCTTTAGAATTAGAAGCATCAATAATTGGATTTAGGGTATTGTCGTTATCCACAACCACAAGTCGCCAGAGTTTTCTCAAGAATCGTGCTACCCCTTCAATACCCTTAGTATTCCAAGGCTTCATCGCTTCAAGGGGTCCGAGGAACATTAAGTAAAGACGAAGCGTGTCTGCTCCGTAGGCATCAATGATAACTTCTGGGTTAACCACATTTCCTCTGCTTTTGGACATCTTCTCACCATCTTCTCCGAGAATAATTCCTTGGTGAAAGAGCTTTTTGAAAGGTTCGGGTTCAGAAACGACTCCAATTTCGTAAAGTACATGGTGCCAGAATCGAGCATAGAGTAAGTGTAGGACAGCGTGCTCAGCACCGCCAATATAGAGATCAGGTGTTTTCCAATAGGATTCAATTTCTGGATTGATCAACTGCTCAGGATTTTTTGGATCCATGTAACGTAAGTAATACCAACAAGATCCAGCCCACTGAGGCATTGTATTTGTCTCACGGGTTCCGCTTACCGTATCTTCATTGGATTCTGGGAAAATTTCTCCAGTTTCTTTATGGAAATGAACATTTAACCATGCATCAGCTTTTGAAAGTGGGCTTTGGCCATCAGGTGATGGCTTATAGCTTTCTATAGAAGGCAATTCTAAGGGGAGAGAACTATCTGGAAGCACAACGGCATAACGCTTTTCACCGTCAATTTGTGAATGTATTTCTGTGCCTTGAGGTTTGAAAGCATCGTTGACGGTTTGATAATCTTCATAGCTTAGCCAGACAACCGGGAAGGGTTCGCCCCAGTAGCGTTGTCTGGAAAATAGCCAATCCCGTAATTTGTAGTTCACTTCTACAGAACCGGCGTTCTTGCTTTCCAGAAATTCGATGATGGCTTTCTTGGCAGACTCAGAATCCATACCTGAGTACTTGTCTGAATTAATAAGCTTACCTGATTGAGTAAAGGCCTCTGTTAATTGCCCGTCTGCATCTTTATCGGCAGAGCCTGCGTCATCAATAACCTGAATAATTTCTATTTCATATGCCTTTGCAAATTCAAAGTCACGTTCATCATGAGCAGGCACAGCCATAATCGCACCCGTTCCGTAAGACACGAGTACATAATCGGCAATCCATATTGGAATCCGTTTTTGATTCACTGGATTAATTGCATAAGCTCCTAAAGAAACGCCACTTTTTTCCTTATTTAATTCGGCACGTTCTAGATCCGATTTAGTTTTTGCTTTAGCAATATACGCATCGACTGCATCTTGTTGCTTATCACTTGTGATTTTTGCAACCAAAGGATGTTCTGGGGCTAAAACGATATAACTAGCGCCAAAAAGGGTATCGGGGCGGGTGGTGAAAACATCAATTGTTTCATTTGAATTATTTTCTACCGCAAAAGATACTTTCGCTCCTTCAGAGCGTCCAATCCAATTGGCTTGGAGTCGTTTGGTTGAATCTGGCCAATCTAATTGATCGAGCCCTTTTAAAAGTTTATCGGCAAATTTAGTTATGCTAAGAACCCACTGTCGGATAGGACGGCGTTCAACAGGGAAGTTTCCTCGTTCAGAGCGAGCACCTTCACTGGTTTGAAGGACTTCTTCATTGGCGAGAACTGTGCCCAGTTCTGGACAAAACCATACAGGTTTTTCTTCTACATAAGCTAATCCTTTTTTGAATAGCTGAATGAATATCCATTGAGTCCACTTGAAATAGTTAGGGTCAGTTGTGTTAATTTCACGTTCCCAATCATAACAAAGCCCGATCTGCTTCAGTTGTTCTTTGAAATTTTCAACATTTGTTTTGGTGGTTTCTTCTGGGTGTTTGCCCGTTTTAATTGCATATTGCTCAGTTGGTAAACCAAAAGCATCCCATCCCATTGGATGGAGTACGTTGTAGCCCTGAGACTTTTTAAAGCGTTTATAAGCATCACTAGCGGTATAACCCTCTGGGTGTCCAATATGAAGTCCTGCACCAGATGGATAGGGGAACATGTCTAAAATATAGAACTTGGGGCGACTATCAAAATCAATTGCCTGAAAAGTATTCTTATCGGCCCAATATTTTTGCCACTTGGGTTCTATTTTTGAAAAGTTATATTCGGAATTTTGCATCTCAATGATTTAACATTTTTTGAAAAAGGAGCATTTAGAGTTGTCTGAGCGGTTTCGTCAACGTTTCCCTTGAGTTCATAGTTGCATCAGCCTATATTTAACGTCAATAATTTCTCTTTGTTATTTATGGATAGTATTTTAAATCGTTTAAAGCCTCTTGGCTTTAATTTGTTGCTGATTGTTCTTATCTGCAACTACAGCTATGCCTTCCAATATTCAGTGATTAAGAAAAATGAAAATCTTAATGGGGTGGAAAAATTTCAGCAAAAAAAGAATCCTTCTATGGATAAGTTTTCAAATATGAAAAAGGAATCACGTTTCCAGAATAGTGATCAACGATTTTCAAATAAAACAATCCGTTTAGAAACTTGGGATAAGCATTTTTCACCACTTGGACAAAAGAAAGTTTTTTCTGATAAATCCAATTCAAGTTTTGATCAATTGTGGGATAAAGAGATAAAAGAGTATAAAAATATGGATATAGAAG
>WTIG01000127.1 GCA_011522825.1 Puniceicoccaceae bacterium | reverse complement strand
GTCCTGACATGATTAAAATTAATTGAGGTATCTATTTAAGTTTAAATCTTAAAATAAAAACATATCACCATCAATTGCGAGATTTCTTTTTAAGGTTACTCACTTTCGCATTAATCGATTGCGCATTTTGCACCCGACTATCATCCACTTCAACAGGCTCTTTCTTACTATGGATCATCTTTTGCTGAATGATTGTTAAGATATTTTGGGTCGTCCAATAGATGACCAACCCTGAAGAGAAGTTGTATAAGAATACCAAAAAGATAAATGGCATGAATTTAAAAATCTTTTGCTGTAAAGGATCAGCCGTTGGGGACACTGGCATGATTTGCATTTGGTAAAACATCGTCGCCCCCATTATAATCGGGAAAAGATTAATTGGGAAGCCTGCGACCACCGCTATTGTATCTGCTTGAGATAAATCAGCGACCCATAAGAAAGGTTCGTATCGCAATTCAGCCGCCGTACGCAACATATAGAACAAACCTAGAAAGATTGGCATTTGAATCAAAACCGGGAAACAGCCAGCGAGCGGATTCACCCCGTGCTCACGGAATAATTTCATAGTCTCTTGTTGTAATTTCTGCGGGTTCTTTTCGTACTTTTTCTTCAATTCAGCCATTGGGGCTTGAATCTTTGCCATACCCTTTTGCGATTCCGCCGCTTTGCCAGTTAATGGCCAAAAGATCAACTTAATGATGATGGTCATGATGACAATCGACCATCCCCAATTCGGAACAAACGAATGGATCAACGACATGAAATAGAGTAACAATTTGCTGAAGAATCCAAACCAGCCGAATTGCATGATCTTGTCTTGGTAATTTCCAAGCCCTTGCAAACGCTTAAACTCCTTAGGTCCAACATAAAATTCTGTCTCTAGGGTACGACTATCTTTAGAAGCAATTGTATCAAAAGAAAAAGCGACATTACTTGAAATACCGAGCTCTGTCTCATTCTCGCTGTATACAGGAAGGACCTGAACTCTCTTTGCCGAAATAGATGAAGACAACAAACCAACATAGTATTGATTTTGAATAGACACCCAATCAAAACGACCTTCTTGAATTTGACCATTATCGAGATCACCAAAATTACTTGCAGATAAGGCTCGACTGTCTTTCACCTTATTGATCGGAGTGAATTTAGTTTTGTTTCCATCAAAAGCACCGACCGTCAAAAAGTGCTCAAATTCTTTTTCATTTAAT
The DNA here is from genome assembly GCA_011522825.1 of Puniceicoccaceae bacterium. Lineage (GTDB taxonomy): Bacteria > Verrucomicrobiota > Verrucomicrobiia > Opitutales > Coraliomargaritaceae. The sequence goes on along the minus strand of WTIG01000127.1, from coordinate 1,625 downwards.
GGAAAGACCGTACCGAGATTTAAGTATAAATTTTTAAACTTCAGATCTTGTTCACTATCATTACGGATGGTTGAACTGTGCTTAATTAAATAAGGCTCTTCGCCCAACTCACTGAGAGTAAAACTGCGTCGGACAACTAAGCCATCTTCAGACTGATGGATAAAATCTATACGGTCTTCATCCAATCGCTCTACCTGATACAGGACATTCAATAATTTCAAACGCCCACTCTTTTCAAAACTCAATGCTAAAGAAGGCACCTGCCCATGCTGATTAAAAATAAAACTATCTGGTTCACCACGCTTAGCTTTCAAAAAACGAATCTCTTGGATAGCCGCACCTGCATTGGTCAACTTCACTTCTAGGTAATCATTTGCAATTACGTAAATCGTGCTTTCTTCAACTAACGAACGATTTACTTCAGCCGCAAATTCACTACTTGCCTCGGCTACTTCAAACACTTCTGTAAAACCATTGGCGGAAATTTCAGCATTCTCCTCTGAGATCAATCCCTCTTCAGAGTTACTTACACCTTGCACATCTGCCATATTTGTCAGCTTTTGGGCTTCCTCCATCGACTTAGATTGCATGAACAAGATGATCATCCCCGCAGCAATGAAAAATATTCCTAAAATTGTATTCTTTGTATCCATTATCTGAAATTTAAATTAAATTAGCATCGGTCACATACTTTATCAGGAACAGGATCTACCCCGCCTTGATTCCATGGATGACATCGACACACACGATTGATTGTTAAATACGCTCCCTTGACAACCCCAAAGCGTAAAAATGAATCTTTGGCATAACTTGAGCATGTAGGGTAAAAGCGGCAGGATGACTGTGACCCAAAAAGAAACAATTTCATCGGTGAAACTATGAGTTGGTACAGCCTTATCAAAGAAACGCATACCAGCACCAATAATCTAGATACGATTAATCTCATCTTGAAGGGCCTTCTGTTTTGAATTTCTTTGCATACCAAGCACAGCTTTCTAAAAAATCATTCTCCAATTGAGCAAAGCTGACTGTGTTAAAACTAAAACGCAAAATGACTACCAATTGACTCCCTGCAGGCAGAAGCGATCTATGCTTATAAAAAAGCCTTCTAATAATTCGCTTCCCACGATTACGCACAACTGCATTGCCCACCCGACGACTTGCGATAACACCTAAACGAGTCAATAGCATAGATTCAGCTCCAGCCTCGTGAGATTCAGCAAATTTCAATTGCGTAATAAAATAAGGCATTACACGACGTAAGCCTACGCTACGGATTGAAGAAAATTCGTTACTGTTTTTTATGCGAAATTCCTTAGGAATACCCATAGAGTAAGAGCCGATATTACGCGGCTAAGCGACTGCGACCTCTAGCACGACGGGCAGCAAGGATCTTACGTCCACTGCGAGTCGCATTACGTGCACGAAAGCCAAATTTTCTAGCTCTTTTGATTTTTGAAGGACGATAAGTCGGTTTCATAATAAGATGTCGTTTTGGTTAAAAGAAAAAGTGATAAAAAAGATTGTTAAGCCACTGTCAAGCAAGCATACGCATAAATTTAACTCTTTTTGAGTGCTTAAACGCAAAAATTCTTAAACATTATATTTTTAAATAATGGTGGGCC
>WTIG01000005.1 GCA_011522825.1 Puniceicoccaceae bacterium | reverse complement strand
GTAGAATCAACTTTAGGTTTTGGGTGAAAGCAAGAGGCGGATACCGTATGAGTCGAGTGAACGTCATAGGCTGATTGAAGAAAAATAGAAATCGCTCCAAAGTTCTTTGTCTTCGGTTGTGCATTATAGCGATCAGCTGCTTCTTTTTGCAACATAAGTACCATTCGTTTAGGAAGTGCCATCGAGAGAACGGCTTCGAGCCATGGCGTAGCAACTGCGTAAGGTAGATTGGCAACTATCTTAAAAGCACTGCTTTGTTCTTGATCGATTAAAGTGCCCAGTGGTTTTTTTAAACAATCTTCATTTAATAAATGAAAGTTATTGGATTCTTTGGATACAGTTTCTTCTAAATAATTAGCCAAGGAAGGGTCTTTTTCCACAGCGTAAACTTGGGCACCTGTTGATAGAATCGCTTTGGATAAAGTCCCGAGTCCTGGACCTATTTCAACAACGGATTCGTTTTTAGAAATATCTGCTAGTTCGATCGACTTTCTTACAATATTTCCATCAATCAAAAAATTCTGACCGAGTTTTTTGTTGGGAGAATGTCCCAGTGCATTCAGAATAGTGTGCGTCTGGTTCGGATTGAGCGGCAAATTCAATGGGGTTATAAAGAATGAAATTCTTCGATTAAACTATCTGGGTCCTCGGATCGCATTAATGCTTCTCCAACTAAAATCGCATCAGCGCCACAATTGCGTGCACGCATTGCATCTTCGATATCAAAAATTCCACTTTCGCTTACTTTGATTATGCCTTCAGGAATTTTAGGAATCAAATTTTCTGAAATCGCTAAGTCGGTTGTGAACTGTCTCAGATCACGATTATTCACCCCGACAATTTTAGGATTAAAATGCAGAGCTTTCTCGAGTTCCTTTTCATTGTGGATTTCGTATAAAACATCGAGGTTTGCATAAAAAGCTGCTTCTTGAAGAATCTTGATTTCGTCACTGGATAAAGCACGTACAATTATAAGGATACACTTGGCGCCTGCTTCAGCTGCTTCAAGTACCTGAATCGGATGAATCATGAAGTCTTTTCTCAAACATGGTGTAGTGCGTTCATGTTCGTGGAGGAAATCAACCACGTCCCATAGGTCATTTAAGGATCCACTAAAGTAATCAGTATCGGTTAAAACGGATAAGGCATCAGCTTCTGCATTATTGTAGATGCGTGCTTGTTCGACAGCGTCCATCCCTTCTGCGATATCGCCTGCAGAGGGAGATTTTCGTTTTATCTCTGCAATGACAGAGAGTCGATCAGGTGACGCAAGTGCATCAATAAAAGGGATACTAGGACTTTTTGATCGGGCTAGTGCTTCGAGTTCTTTTGACTTAATCGGTCGTGCAATGTGCTCGAGCGATTTCCTCTTGCTAGCCATTATTTCCTCAAGTTTATCCATAGCTTGAACTCGAATTCGTCTCTATTGTTTATATTTTAAAGTGGATGCAATAAAGTTTGCAAACAATGGGTGAGCAGCGTGTGGTTTAGACTTAAACTCAGGGTGAAATTGTACCGCAACAAACCATGGATGTTCTGGCATTTCAATAATTTCAACGAGATCTTTTTCAGGATTAATTCCCGCAAACCGGATGCCTTTTTCTAATAATATTTCACGATAGTCATTGTTGAACTCATAGCGATGGCGATGACGTTCACTAATCGTTTCTGAATCATAAGCAAAGTAACTGAAGCTGTCTTTTGAGAGGGTGCAGTCATAAGCCCCCAGACGCATGTTGCCACCTTTCGTTTGCAATGCTTTTTGCTCTTCCATGATATGGATGACTGGATGAGGCGTGTTGGCATCAAATTCAGCACTGTTGGCTTCTTTCAATCCAGCTACATTACGGGCAAATTCAATAACTGCAATTTGCATACCCAAGCATAATCCTAAAAATGGGATTTGATTCTCTCTGGCGAATTGTGCCGCCAAAATCTTTCCCTCAATGCCTCTATCGCCGAATCCACCAGGGATGAGAATACCATCAAGGCTTTTCAAAATGTCAGTACCTTCTGTTTCTAAATCTTCAGCGTCTATGCGTTGAACTCGAACTGCACAGTCATTTGCGATACCGGCATGAGTGATTGATTCGTAGACGGATTTGTAGGCATCTTGAAGTTCGATATATTTACCGACAACGCCTATCTCCACTTTATGAGAGGGTGCTTTCAATCGGCGAACTACATCCACCCAAATTTGCATTGAACTATCTGGGTTATCCAAATTGAGCTTTTCTATCACTAAATCATCCACTTTTTCCGTCTTAAGAGAAAGGGGAAGTTCATAGATTGAAGTTTCTACATCGCATTCTTCAATCACTGCTTTGATAGGGACATTACAAAATAAGGAGAGCTTCTTTCTTAACTCATTAGAGATTGGTTTCTCTGAACGGCATACTAAAATATCTGGCTGAATTCCAATCTCCCTCAGTTTCGCTACACTTTGTTGACTTGGTTTTGTTTTTAATTCACCCGCAGCTTTCAAATAAGGCAATAAAGTACAATGAAGGAAGATTACATCATTCGGATTTTTTTCTAAGGCAAATTGGCGCATAGCTTCTAAGAAGGGCAGTCCTTCGATATCGCCTATCGTTCCACCTAATTCAGTAATGACAATATCGGCAGATTCAGCATCGTTTGATGCGATACGATCTTTGATCTCATTTGTGATATGCGGAATGACTTGTATCGTCGAGCCGAGGTAATCGCCACGCCTTTCTTTTTGTAAAACCTTTTCGTATACTTGACCAGAAGTCAGGTTGTTTAATCGAGATAATTTACCAGAGGTAAACCGTTCATAATGGCCGAGATCAAGGTCGGTTTCTGCACCGTCATCCAATACATAGAC
>WTIG01000082.1 GCA_011522825.1 Puniceicoccaceae bacterium | reverse complement strand
GTTGAATTTGCACCAACATCTACTTCAGCTGCGGTTTCAACAATGCCAACTTGTGGCAATCGTTCATGCTTACCCTCAAATTTAATATATCCAAACCCATCTGAGCCAATCACACACCCTTCAAGTAATCGATTCCTCTCTCCAATGATACAATGAGCACCGATAATCACTTGAGGGAAAATTATCGTTTCATTACCCACCTTTGCACCTCGCCCAACAGTCACTTGACTGGCTAATGAGGCCGAACCGATTTCAGCATCCTCTTCAATACAACATAATGGACCAATATAGGCCTCCGATGAAATCTTCGCAGAGGGATGAACAAAGGCCGAAGGATGTATCCCTGGCTTTTGTTTGGGAGTGATATCAAGCTCAATAGCTCGACAAATTTTAGCTAAATCTAAAGAAGGATTTTCCGAATAAAGAAATGTCTGCCCCTTGCGAGGAGAATACTCCGAATCACTGGGAACTAAAACGACAGAAGCATTTGTTTTAAGTAAATCTTCCTTATACTTATCAAGATAAAAAAAAGAGAGATCCCCTTCAATAGCATCAGCTAATGAAGCAAATCCCTCTACGTTTCCAGTAAAATCTCCTTTAACCGTTACATCCGATCCAATTGTTTCTAAAATAAATTCCAATGAGTAGGAATATTTCATATTTTAGAAGTTGGCCAGTGAGTAATAGGTGAAAAGATTATTTGTTTAATTCAGAAATAACTTTGTCAGAAATATCTAAAGCATCTTCAACATAGATGACTGAATTTGTAGATAAAACGATACCAATACCTTCATCTTCAGCAATTTTCTTGACTGCGTCTTGCGCCTTTTGTTGAAGAGGAAGCAATTCTTGCTGCTGACCATTTTGTCCAAGCTCTTGTGCTTGCTGAGAAAATTGCTGTAGCTGAACTTGCTTATTTTGAAGTTCTGTTTGGTATCCAATTAATTTAGAACGAGCTTCGTCACGTGCTTTATCATCTAAGGCTGGATTGTTAGAAGTTGCATCTGCTTCTCTAGCTTCTGCAATAATATTTGTGATCTCTTCCTGCATTTTTTGAATCTCCTCTTGAATAGGAGCGACTGAAGCAAGAACTTTCTCTCTAGCTTGATTGAAAGCTACGTATTCAGATAGCACTTTTTGCTCATCCACAGTAGCAATTGAGCCAGCATTAACTGTTAATACACCAAATGTTAATATAAGTAGGTTTTTAAGTAATGTATTCATATAATAAATTTTGTTTGATAGTAAATAATGTAAGTAAAGTGATAGATTTAATAGCGTGTGCCAAATGAAAAATGAAATTGAGGTGAATTAGGTAGATGATCCGGCTTATTCAATGGAAAGGCATAATCCAATTTCAATGGAGAACCCATCATGAGTAATCGGGCACCAATTCCAATATTGTCCACATAATCATCAAAACTAAAATCGCTTTCTTTAGCGTTAACAAATCCACCATCATAAAATGCAACTAAGCCAAGACCCTCAGATACTTGAAATGAGTATTCTGCAGAAAACAATCCATAAGTATGTCCGCCTGCAGTTTCTTTTGAATAGTTGCCCACTCCATCCGTTGATCGAGGCCCGATATCCCTATGATCGTAGCCACGTAAAGTCTCTGGACCACCAAGATAAAATCGATCATAGAAAGGAGCTTCTGCATCATCTTTAACAGGAATGATCATCCCTAGGCGTCCTATTATTGACAAACTTTGATTCCATAAATCTGCAGTTGGAATAAATTGGGCTGTACGCATATCCAGTTTGAAATAATCCACATCTCCGCCTAATCCAGCGAATTCTGTATCAATAGATGTTCTATTACCTGAACGTGTAAAAAGTAAACTATCTCGATTATCGCGCAATAAAGTAAGCCCAAGCTTAGAAACAGTTTGTTTGCCCACTGCATTTTGAAAAACATCAGGGATTGAATCAGGAACCGTCAAATCTGCAGACGCTATAACATCATAAATATCCACTGATTCGTATTTATAAGATAATTTTGCTTCTACCAATTCAAACAATCTGCGACGAATGTAAAACTCTATACCGGATCTTAATTCGTCATAGTAGGTGCTGTTATAAGCTGAATCTGAAGAATAAAGATTTGTTCCAAAAGTAAGGCGTTCTTCAAATAGCCAAGGCTCTTCAAACCCAATTAATGCCTGATTGCTTTTTTTACCTAAAGATATTCGTGCCCTAAACTTTTGCCCCGCTCCTTGAAAACCTGATTTCCAATCATTTATGTCGAAATTACTTTGCTTCATTTCAAGAAAGAACTGAGCACTTTTAACCGAACCAAAACCAGCTCCAAAGCTGAAAGAGCCTGTCCTTGCTTCCGAAACAAGCACATTGAGATTTTTCCGCCCAGGTATATTACTGGATTCAGGCCGCAAGCGAACCTCATCGAAAAAAGCAGTGTTTTTTAATCGTTTCTCACTTGATTGCATACGCTTGTAATCAAAAACATCTCCTGGCTTAAGTGCTAATTCACGAATGATAACCTTTTGTTGTGTCTTTGTATTTCCTTCAATTGTAATGCTTTCTAAGTAATATTTTTCACTTTCTCTGACTTTAAAAACAACATCAATTTGTCGATTTTCTAAATTAGACTTTTTATCGGCAAAAACCCTAGTTTCTAAATAACCTTGTGAGGAATAAAAATCTTCTATTTCACTCGCCCAAGCATCCACGACTTGTGGCGAATAAATCATTCCTTCTTTTGCATCTAAATTTATTAGTTTGAGGATTTCTTGTTCTGTATAAATCGATGCCCCTTCTATTTTTACGATCCCTAAAAAATACTGCTCTCCTTCATCAATTGTTATAGAAATTTTACTGTTTTTAGGAT
>WTIG01000100.1 GCA_011522825.1 Puniceicoccaceae bacterium | reverse complement strand
AATTAATAGAAGAACCGCTGGATATAGCGATGGTGTCACCTATGAAAATCAAATTACATTTACAAAGAATGGCGCAATTAATAGCAGTCATGATAAGAGATTCGATTATTACGAGAAGCACTCTATCCCTGCATCAGTTGATCCAAACAAACTAGGTCTTGCTTATGAGAATTCACCAAGAATAGGTCGTAAAGGCTGGGGTCGAAGCCAGGGATTTTTGGCTGAACCAAGCAGTGATTCAATTCGACTGTTTTATTCGACTGATTTTAAATATATCCCTGATTTCAATTTAAATTTAAGCCCAGGAAATACTCTTGACTTTTTTGTAGATGGAACACCTGTCACGGCAACTGTCGCGACATACACTCAACAAGAATCCCAGCAATGGGCTGGAGAAAATGTCGTAATTCCAGGAGTAGGTGCTTCTAATTATGTAGACAGGATGGATCCTGCCGCTTGGGTTACAACTTTAATTACGTTCTCAGATTATACATTCCCCGCAAATAACGTTGTACATGAAGTAAGGTTCTCATTACAGCAAAACGGTTTTTCTGTCATCAGTCTGGCTGATGACGAGAGGCTTACAGAACGACATGTCTGCAATCTTGTAAAATTTGACAATAATGAAATCAAGCTCAACAGAAAAGCCAATAATGCTTTAAGCAACACAATTAATGGAGACAATTTTTACAGCTATGTAAGCCTCGTATTTCTCTTCAATGAATTTAGTGGTACTTTTGTAAATCATTACCAAACTGTTACTGATATCAATATTTTTGACTACAGCCCTAACTCATTGAAGGTAGATCAATTTGAAGCAAGTTTTTCTAACTATGACCAGTCAGGACTTCAATTTGGCGACACTAGGCAATGCTATGATCCCGCTGGTTATTTTGACATCAGGGCTTTCAGCCCTGTTACCGGTTCGACTGTTGCTGATGATGAATATTCAACAACTGAACATACTATCAGTATTTACGTAACCGGAACTGACTATCACGCTCAGCAACAAGAGCTTTTGATGGGTACAGTCGGACAATTTGCTGGAAATGTTGAGTACTTCTGGTGGTCTCAAGATAATTCTAACTGGAATATCGCGAGGGCAACTTCAACGACATTAGGCACAGGCCAAAGAACCTATACCTTAGTAAATGGTTGGCCTTTAGATGGAACAACAAATAAAACTCTTTACATTCGTCGTCTGCTAAGAGATACTGACGAAGGAAGGCCTTTACTGGATTTAAATTATCAAACTAGTGATGACCTTAAGGAATTAATCAAATACACAGCACCTAGAGTTTTCTACGAGGATTGGTGTGTTGAATTTAGCCTCCATCCCATGTCTTTAGTGCATGACAATGGTGGCGCAGGTTTTGTTGACAATGAATTCACTCTTTCAGATGAACAGTACTTTGTACTAAAGTCTTATGGGTATCAAGATAATAGCGGAAACGGTACTATTACAAGATCAGAATTAAGGCTGATAGGTGAATACACCCAGTCTACTAATAGCAAGAGTCTAACAGAAGCTGCTTTTAAATTAAAATTAGAATTTGACGATCCATATCCTATAGCTAATCAAGGTACTTTTGATACTTATAGCGTTGAATGTGAAGTTGCGGCCTATGAAGGAGGCGGATATCAAATATCAGAAAGCAACCCGGTAGTTGTTGCTTCTGAGGCGGATCGTTGGTATCATATTGCTCTCACATATCAGTCTGGAATATTTACTATTTTTGTGAATGGGGTGCCTAAGGCATCGCTCAATGAATTTAAAAATATTGATACACTTGAGGCAGATCGTCAAGGCAAAGAAGAAAAACCAAATAGCTGGGATTTGTGGAGTGGCAAATGGCACGATATCAATCCAGAAGCTGATTATGGAAACAATGTCGAGTTTATGGAGATTTATGGAGAAGCTCCAGCTTCGGGTCAGCGCATCACGCCTATGGCCGGTTTCCGGCTAACAAAAGGTAACTCCAGGTACGGCGCGATCATCGCAGAGGAAGATCCTACTGGGACATTAGACAAGGCTGAGTTCACTCCTCCAACAACCATTCCTACCTATGGTGGAGCAATCCATAATAATCCACCATATTTAGAGATTCCTGTTCAAAATGCGCAAGGTGCTTCTCCTTGGTTAACAAAAACTTGGCAACACGTTGCTATTAGTCGGACGAATCAAGTTTATGACATCTATGTTGATGGTAATAAAGTTGGTACAGATTCTAGTGAGTTTGATGAATTTGTTTTTGCTGAAGTGCCAACATCAGCGCCTATTGAGAATAGCTGGCTAGTTTTTGCTGACCGGATTGAAATTTCAATTCTTGATATAAATAACACAGACCTAACCACTAACTTTGCAAAGTTTGCCTCTCGGTTTATTGGTGAAACCTTAGAGTTTTATATCGATGATGTATTTATTGTTAGCGGTGTTGTTGAAAGCTTTAGCTATGACCTCACAAAAGGCACGATAGTGACGGTCGGCAATACAGCGGAAGCTGCATTGTTGGTTGCAACCGCTGGCGACTTAAAGATTCTGAGTCCTGGGTTTATCCAACCTTTGAACAGTATTGGATCTAGCTGGTACAATTTCGATGGCTACAGGGATTTCAAGACTAGCACTTTGAATGGTTTTATTAATAATTTGAGGTCAACAAAAGCATCAAGATACGGCAATGGTTCAACAATAACACCAGACACACTTTTCCCTGGTGCATTGCGTACACCTTTATCAGAAACTGGAAATACTGAAAGTCCATCTTCTGCAAATATCGCCTTACAAGCTAGTGGCCAAGTCGACGGGTCTGGCAACTTTATTGATCTTAGTCCTAACTCTCATACATTAACTC
>WTIG01000025.1 GCA_011522825.1 Puniceicoccaceae bacterium | reverse complement strand
GCCTCGTTCTAAGGGAGTTTTTGCGGATGGTTTTGCTTTGTTCATGAATATTTAGGCTGAAAACCAAAAAGTGCATTTATGTGAACATATTTTCATTTAAACTTGATTTTTGAATTTCAGCTTCTATCTTTCGTATCAAAACTAATTTTAAACAAAAGACAAATCATGGCAGGAAAAGCAGAAATCCAAAAAAAAGCCGATAATAAGGTGGCAAACGACAAAAATCTCAACCTAGCGATCTCCGGAATCAACAAGCAATTTGGTCCAGGTGCCTTGATGAAGCTCGGTGATGCGACAAAAATGGAGGTCGATAAAATTTCGACGGGATCGATTGCCATTGATTTGGCGCTTGGGATCGGCGGATTGCCTAAAGGGCGTGTCTGTGAGATTTATGGGCCGGAAAGTTCTGGTAAGACGACTTTCTGTCTAAGTATCATCGCTCAAGCCCAAAAACAGGGCGGAAATGCGGTATTTGTTGACGTAGAGCATGCCTTAGACCCGAAATATGCGAAAGTGGTTGGGGTGGATTTAGAGAATTTAATGGTATCGCAACCCGAGTGTGGTGAGGATGCACTGAATATCACGGAAACTTTGATCCGTTCGGGTGCGATCGACATCATTGTGGTGGATTCGGTAGCCGCCTTAGTCTCTAAAAATGAATTAGACGGGCAGATGGGCGATTCTACAGTCGGTTTGCAAGCGAGAATGATGAGTCAGGCCATGCGCCGTCTCACTGGAGCGATCAATAAAACGCAATGCGTGGTCTTATTCACTAACCAAATCCGTGAAAAGATCGGCGTGATGTTTGGCAGCCCAGAAACTCAGCCTGGTGGACGTGCTTTGAAGTTTTTCTCCTCAGTGCGTATGGATATTCGTAGAATTGGTCAGATTAAAGAGACGTCTGGCAAGGTGATTGGCAACCGAACACGCCTCAAGGTGGTGAAAAATAAAGTCGCCCCACCCTTCACCGAGTGCGAATTCGACATTATGTACAATGAAGGCATCTCGCATTCCGGTTCTTTGGTCGATTTAGGGGTTGAGCATAAGATTTTAGAAAAGAAAGGGTCTTGGATTTCTTTCAAAGGCGAAATGGTGGGTCAAGGCCGAGAAGCGGCTAAACAAGCCATTATCAATGACCCTAAGTTAGCCGATGAGCTGACAGGCTTGATTCTAGACAAGGTGCATCCTAAAGTGGGCGAATCCATTGCCAGTTCTTCTGACGAAGCGACTAGTTAAGGCAAGGAGAGTGAATCAGAGTCTTGACCTAAGGCACTTTTGTTAGAAAGTAGCTAAGTACTATGCTTGCTACAGATACAATTGTTGCACTATCCACTCCCGTTGGAGAATCGGCGCTGGCTATGATTCGGCTGTCGGGCTCGCTCTGTCCAGAGATCGAAAAAGCCATCTCGGGTCGAAAAAAAGCCTTAGTTTCACGGCAAGCAACATTGTGCAAGTACATAGACATCAATGGTTTAGAATTAGATTCAGGTGTTTTTATCGCCTACCCTGAAAACGGTTCCTTCACGAACGAAGCGATGCTGGAAATCATGCCTCACGGCAATCCTTTGATCATTCAAAAACTGCTAGAAGATTTAATTGCCCGAGGTTGTCGTATGGCCGAACCAGGAGAATTCACCCGCCGTGCTTTTCTCAATGGGAAATTAGACCTTAGCCAAGCCGAGGCGGTGGCTGATATTATTCATGCGCGCTCCAACTTCAGTTTAGAAGTGGCACGCAGGCAACTGAATGGCTCGATCGGACATAAAATGTCGGAATTAACCGATCGCTTATTGGGTATATTGGCTGAATTAGAGGCATATATTGATTTTCCCGAGGAAGATTTGCCTGAAGCGTCTGATGCAGGGCCAATGCACGATCTGAATCACTTAATCGAGGCCGTAGATTCCTTAATTGAGACCAATCACTACTCCGCCCTACTCCAAGAAGGCATTAAAACCGTGATTATTGGTGCGCCCAATGCAGGTAAGAGTAGTTTAATTAATACCTTGGTTGGCTCTCAAAGGGCTATTGTCAGCGATATTCCTGGCACAACCCGTGATTTTATCACCTCATACATCATGCTTAAGGATTATCGAGTCGAAATAATTGATACGGCAGGACTGCATACCGCTCAAGATGCGATCGAACAACAAGGGATTGAAAAAACACTCGAACTGGTTCAGAATGCGGACTTCTATCTAGTGATTGTGGATCACAGTCAGCCCTCTCCTAGTTTGCCTGATTCGATCCAGTCTGTATTTAAGAAAAAAAATACCTTAGTCATTGAGAATAAGATAGATCTGAAATCAGAACACTCGCAAAAAGATTTCCTTTCTGGTTGTTCGCACTGCCCTATTTCTTTGAAAACCAATATAGGTATCGACGCGTTAAAGTCAGCTATGCATGGCCTGATCGATCAGGGCATGGCACTACCTAAAGGCAATGATGCAATCGTTCTCAATGCTCGCCATACAGTGGCTTTGAAACAAGCCAGAGAATCGTTAATTAAGGCATTGGAAGCTATTGATAAACAAGAACTTAGCGAATTAGTAGCGGTTGAATTGCGTTCAGCGATCGAAGGCTTTAGCCAGGTGGTGGGTAAAATTGACAACGAGGCTATGCTCGATAAGTTATTTCAAAAATTTTGTATCGGAAAATGAGTGACGCTTCCCTATTCCAACTGGATAAAGAGTATGATGTAATTGTCTGCGGTGCTGGTCATGCTGGCTGCGAGGCTGCACTAGCCGCTGCCCGTCGTGGTGCTAGCACCCTACTCTTAACTGGAAATTTAGATACTATTGCACAAATGAGTTGTAATCCGGCCATCGGCGGACAAGCCAAAGGTCATATGG
>WTIG01000090.1 GCA_011522825.1 Puniceicoccaceae bacterium | reverse complement strand
CTATAATTATCAACAAAACTATGCCCAGAATTAAAATTCTCAGTGATCGTGTCGCGAATCAAATTGCAGCTGGTGAAGTTATAGAAAGACCCGTAGCCGTAATCAAAGAGTTGGTTGAAAATAGCATAGACGCACAGGCCACAAAAATAGCTATTGAAATCAATAATGGTGGCAAGTCCTTGATAAAGATTTCCGATAATGGAATTGGAATGAATGAAGATGAGGCACTACTCTCTCTAGAACGTCATGCGACTAGCAAATTAAGAGAGGCAAATGATCTAAACCAGATCACCAGTTTTGGCTTTCGTGGCGAAGCCTTACCTTCGATCGCTTCTGTTTCTCAGTTCACACTAAAAACTCGTACCAAAGATTCGATAGAAGGTGTTGAAATCAATGTGACTGCGGGAAAATTACTAAGTCAAAAAGCCTGCGGTATGCCTCATGGGACAATCATAGATGTCAGAAACTTGTTCACTGGTGTACCCGCTCGAAGAAAATTTCTTAAAACTGAGAACACAGAATCCGCTCATATTTATTTTGCCGTACGCCTGTTTGCCTTGGCCCATCCACAGATTGCTTTTGAGCTTATTGATACAGGAAAAACTATTTTAAAGTCGCCTTCTTGTAATAGCCTAAACGATCGTATCGGCGAAGTGTGGAATCGTAATATTGCCAAGGACTTATTGCCCATATCGGAAGAATCCGAAAACGCTAAGCTTAAAATTAGTGGCTTAATCGCTAAAGTAGGAATCGACCGATCCACTCGCAGAGAAATGATTTTCTTTGTAAACAATCGCCCTGTTGATAATCGCACGCTTTCCTATGCAGTGCTTGATGCCTATATGGGTAAAATACCTAAGGGCCGTTTCCCGATTGTTTTTCTATTTTTAAGTTTAGACCCCAAAGATGTTGACGTAAATATCCACCCAACAAAAAAAGAAATACGCTTCCGAGATGAAGCAGGCGTACGTCAATTTGTCCTTAAAGTCATACACGCACAATTAGAAGCATCTAATCCACATCGGATTCAAAAAGAAAATGAAGGCGCTTCTGCATTCCCGACACCTAAAGCTATTCCAATAATCGCCAATCATCCAAATCTAGAAAACCCCGAGATCGAACACGTTACTTCTAATACGCCAAAACAAGAACGCAGTCAGGCGATTGAAAAAACTGCCCTATCCTCATCAGAAAGCGTTAGATCCATTGATGCCGATAGTACTAGCACCCAAACAAACACCGTCCCGAGTACGAGTTTAAAGATTAATTGGGTTTATTTGCGCACGCTTAAAGAAAAATATGCACTATACGAAACTCCTGATGGAATCGTGATGCTCAATATTTTGCGCGCAAAACAAAGAATTCGTTATGAACAAATCCTAGAGCAAATACGCCATAAGTCACCAAGTAAGCAAGACTTGATCATTCCTATACAGATTGAACTAGAACCTTTATCCGCTTCTGCTCTTGAAGCTCACCTCAATCAACTCAATCAATATGGCTTTAGCATCGAATCGTTTGGCAAGAATTTTTATCGCATTTTAAGCATTCCAGATTGGTTAAAAATAGAACAAGTGGAAAAATTTGTATTGGATTTAGTTGATCAATTAAGAACACGAGGTAGCTATTCTAAAAACCCGAACCAATCTCTTTTCTGGGAGCAAATTGCACACAGTGCGATCAATGAGTTTTTGTTTCATTCAGAAAAAGAGCATGCTTCATCACTTGAAAAATTACCCACGATGCTTTTCGGGTGTGATGACCCTTTGACCAACCCATTAGGCAAAAGAATATTTTTTGAAATGGATTGGAACGAAATAGAGAAAAAAATTAAATAATTAAAAAAATAATTTTTCAATATTCAAAAGAAGGACATTTGAGCGAACGATTCCTGAATTATTTTTTACGAATAAAGCAGGCTCTACACCAAAATCGTAATTTGGATTGTAACGAGTAAGTTTAATATCCGTTCCATTTTCTAAATTCAACTCCGACTCAGCTAATGCTTTCCAGCGAATTGGAATGCCATACCTTGAGAAAGTAATTTCCCACCCTGCTATCTCTGACTTAGACAAACCTTTCGCTTCTAAAAAACTCGGGTTATTTTGTATGAAGAAAGGCATAGTATGACTACGTACTTGAACACTAAGAACCTTGGGCAAAGATTTAATATAGGATTTAAAATCAACCGATTGATTCTTTAGAATCGATTGATAAAAGTCTAATGGATCGACCCCGAGCAAATTCATGCCATTCCAATTCTTATGCCAATTTTGGGTTTCGAAAGATTGTGCCTTATACCAAGACTGAAAATTATCGGACAACTGAACTCCTATTTCAAAATGAAGGTGGGCTCTGATTTCTGGAATTTCATAACCTCCAGCACTATTGCCCATACGTCCTAGCCGAGTGCCTTCTTTGATAAAATGGTTTAAACGAATCCCATCATCAACTGAGTCTAAGTGTGCGTATAAGGAGTAAAAATTAAGCCCGCCGTCTTTATGAGATAGGACAATATAGATTCCATAGCGACTTTTGCTAGAATCCTCATTGATGTGAACCACTTTTCCTGGAAGTACCGCAAAGATTGGGTCTAAGACTTCTTTTTTTGCATCAAATTGTATGCCGAATAAATCTAAGCCTTCATGAAATTTTGTGCCCTTATTACGAACCATCCCATATAAGCCAGAAGATGGATTCCCTGAGACTGTTGCCTGCACATAGGCTTCAATGGATTCACCGTTTGCAAAGGCTGGATTCGGTGTCGGCCAAACCAAGCCGTAACAATTAAAAGTGAATGCTAAAAAAATAAAAATCGTTTGAAGCCATTTCATATTAAAAGAAATCTCTATTCAAATT
>WTIG01000182.1:7741-11562 GCA_011522825.1 Puniceicoccaceae bacterium | reverse complement strand
ACTAAAATGTACGCAGGAGAAGAATTAATTGATACGACACAAATTCGTACAATTTAAAACAAAAGCGTAAGTAGTTTAAATAGCGGACGATATATTGACTGTGAAATTAATATACACGTTCCTATTTTTTACACTTACTATCATGTTTGCATCTTCAGAAGATAAAACCCTTTCCATAGGTGATCCCCTTCCAAACGTAATCGCTCTAGATCACGAAAACAATGAATTTGATTTTGAAGCGAATTTATCAGACAGCGTTTCGGTTGTTTTCTTTTATCCCAAGGCCCACACGCCAGGCTGCACACTTCAAGCCTGCAGTATGAGAGATGCATTTACAACGCTTCATCAAAAAGGCATCCAAGTCCTTGGTGTGTCATCGGATAGCCCAAAATCACAAAAATCATTTAAAGAAAAATACTCACTTCCCTACACCTTAATCTCCGACAAAAGCGGTGCAGTTGCAGAAGCATTTGGGAAAGGCAAATGGAGTCGCCAAGCTTATATTTTTTATGAAAATAAGCTTATATGGAAAGATACAAAAGGAGCGACTTCCAAACAAGGCGAGGAAGCAATCTCTGCTTTAAGTTCATTAGGGCTTATTTAAAGGGCTAGAAATAAAAGGCTTCTGATAGCACTTGTTCCGGTAGCATAGGCTTAATTCGTATCGGTAAATCTTTTTCCACTCCATCTAGATTATGCCTTAGGTGGCTAATGGATGAGCTATCCAATTGAGTCCACTTAATAAATGGTCCATGACTGTATTCTATTTCAAAGCCAAGAGACTCATTTGCCTTAGGCTCGAACTCTATCAACTTTGAATTTACGGATTTGTCGCCATCACATTTTAAGCAATGAAGCAACCATTGCATTAAATGAAATGCCTCCCCTTTTCGATTTGGGGCATAGGAGACTTTGATCGATTCTAGATTTTTAGAGAGTAATTCAAAAGAAATTCCGCTAAAATATTGACCGATTGCTTGGCGAACAGGAAGCAACCTCGCCCGTGCTAAATCAACCACTCGTTTAGGGTTTGGCCATGGCAAGTCACGAATAGGATAAGACTCTATGCTGCTATCAAAGACAATTCGATGCACTCGCTTCAATAAATGATCAAAATATTTCACTACCCGTTCTGATCGAACTTCTGAAAACCAGTGATAAATCGGTAAATCGGATTCCAACCAAACAGAAACTTGATTGAATAAAAAGCCATTATCTTCCGAAGAAAATCCCAGTATCAAGGCTTCGCAACAGCACATTTCCCGGTGGGAATCTCCAATAAAACATTGGCTAAATAATTTCGCCTGCATCGCCTGATTATCCTCAGAAAAAGGGCATAAAACAATGATACGACTTGGGTACCTTTGCGCGAACCGCACTGCGATTTCAAAACGTTCTTTCGCTTCTTCAGGTGAAACCGTACGTCCGAAATGTAAAACTAAGTTCATTTGTGAGGCACGGAATTCTGACAGGGCGTTATCCTTGTTGCCACCCCACATTTTTGACAACTCTTCAGACACAGCACCTACGGGAAGCTGAATCCCTGGCAAAACATCTATTAACTCTGTCATTTGATTACTTTAAGATCCTTAGCTTCTTTGACTGTATTTAACCCGAATGCCTCCATTCATGGTTCTTTTTCGACAATAACTCATCGCTCAATGCAGGCCCCCAAGATCCTGCCACATAAGTCTCCAATTCTTTAGCGCCAAGTTTGTCCCAATGCTCTAATACTGGCGATAATAACTTCCAAGAAGCTTCTGTTTCATCGCCACGAATAAATAAGGTACTGTCGCCAATCATAGCATCTAAAATTAAACGCTCATACGCCTCTGGTGTGTTTGATCCAAATGTAGTCGCATAACGAAAATGCATTTTTACTGGTTGCATGCGCGTCTCTAATCCAGGCACTTTTGAATTCATGACTATCGTCACGCCTTCATTAGGCTGAATCTGTATCACCATTGTGTTATCAGAAACATTATACCGCCCTTCTTCAGAAAATAAGATTCCAGGAGGACGCTTAAAACGAATCGCAATCTCACTCGTTCTACGTGCCATTCGTTTCCCTGATCGTATGTAAAAAGGAACGCCTTTCCAACGCCAATTATTTATCATTAAGCGAAGTGCCGCATACGTTTCGGTTGAGGATTCTTCTGGAATTCCTTCCTCCTCTAGATAGCCTTTAACCGCCTCACCATTAATTAAGCCATTGGTATATCGAGCACGCACCACATCCGACTCCTCTCCTTCCAAATTCAAAGGCTGTATTGAACGAATCACTTTTACTTTTTCATCTCGAATTGATTCAGGATCTAAAGAAACAGGCGGTTCCATTGCCGTTAAGGCCACGAGTTGCATCGTGTGGTTCTGGATCATATCCCTCAAAGCGCCACTTGTATCATAATAACCACCGCGACTGCCTACTCCCAACTTTTCTGCAACTGTGATTTGTACGCATTCCACGTATTCTCTATTCCATATCGGCTCAAAAATTGCATTAGCAAAACGTTGTACCAAGAGATCTTGAACTGTCTCTTTCCCTAAATAATGGTCAATCCGAAATACTTGAGATTCTTCGAAGACACTATTGATCAATTGGTTTAAATTTTCCGCACTTTTTAAATCTTTTCCGAAAGGCTTTTCAATAATCACCTTTGAAGCTAAAGGCGTATCGATATTAGCCTGTGCGAGGCCACTTTCACCTAAGCACTGAATAATGGGCTCAAATACATTTGGTGGAGTTGAGATATAAAAGATACGTTGCACCTTACGCCCTAAAGAAGCTTCAATTCCATCGATTTGCTCCGCCAAGCTTTTATATCCCTCTAGATCCCCATAATCGGCTGATGCATAAAACATAACATCTCGAACTCGTTGCCAAATTTCTGGTTTTATTGGGCGACGTGAATGTTCTTTAATTGATGCCTCCATCGCATCACGAAAATCTTCATCGGAAATCGCTTTCCGACCAAAGCCGATCAAATGAAAGTCATTGGGCAATAAGTTGTCGACGCCAAGATTGTAAATTGCAGGTATCAGCTTGCGAGCCGTTAAATCGCCCGATGCACCAAAAATAACAGCGACAGTTGGGGCTACGCCTCTATGCTTGCTCAAACCTTCTAAAAATGGGTGTCTTGATTCTTCCATAATATATGATGTGAAAATTATTAAGTGGTATAATCAAAATAAAGCAACATTCCTGTAGTGCGAAATTTTGTAGTCTTTACATGGCCCATGAGCGATAGAAATTATATCAAAGCGGTAAGTTTTAGGACGTTCATGCAAGCGATTTAAATAAGCCAAGGCGGTACGACGCAATAATGATTTTTTTCTCTGACTGATTGAATGGACTCCTGAAACTAAAGCCACCGCCTTTCGAAGGCGCACCTCGATAAATACCAAACACGCTTTGTCTAAACAAATTAAATCAATTTCGCCACGCTTATGCCGCCAATTCTTAGCGACAAAACGATAGCCTAATTCTTTTTTGCAGTAATTTAATGCTAATTTTTCGCCCCTTTCCCCCTTTTTGGAAGAACTGAGTGCATCCCAATATTCATTCTTAAGCGAGCTTTCAGGACTTCGTTTAAAGAATGAGAAAACCTTGTCTATCCATCGCATTTGAACCATTAGTAAGTTCTTAATATAATATTATTCATCATTTCAGCAACTATCAAAGCATCCCCTATCATTGATTACTTAATTATCGGAGCAGGCTTAGCAGGCTCCTCCCTCGCTTGGCGAATGGAAGCAAGTAAGTATAATTATAAAATCTTTGATGCACCAAACTTAGCCAGTGCCTCACAAGTAGCTGCAGG
>WTIG01000182.1:5730-7641 GCA_011522825.1 Puniceicoccaceae bacterium | reverse complement strand
ATTATAAAATCTTTGATGCACCAAACTTAGCCAGTGCCTCACAAGTAGCTGCAGGCTTCATCAACCCAGTCACTGGGAAATGGATGACTGAATCCTGGAAAATTGATACCTTAATGCCGAAGGCCAAAGCCTTTTATCAAGACATTGAACAACAACTAGGAATCCGCATTTATCATGATTTGCCAATACGCCGTTATTTTATCAACGAAGCTGATCCTATTCGCGCTCGGCGAAGGATTAAGAATCCCCGATACGCTAATTACTTTAAACCCATTCTAGAAAAAGAGGCTGAACCGATTGGAATCATTGATGAATTTGGAAGCATCCCTATCCGTCAAGGTAGCTGGGTCAATGTACCATGCCTGATCGAACATCTTAAAAACTTCTTTAAGTCTCAGGATAGTCTTGTTGAAGAAACCTTCGATGCGAAGCAGTTAGAGCCAGAAGGAAGCCATTGGAATTATCGAGATATTAGGGCTAAAAATATTGTTTTTTGCCAAGGTAGCCACACGCATAATAACCCCTTCTTTAAAGACCTGCCGATCATCCCAATTAAGGGGGATGTTTTAGACATAAGCCTTAAAGATATTCAGCTACCGTCTGGGCTTTATTATAAAAAGCGATGGCTTCATTCCTTAGAAAAGGAAGACCAGCGCTTGCTCTATCGACTTGGCGCCAGCTATGATGTGGGCAACTCAGATGCCGAGCCTTCCTCATCGGCCAAAGAGGAATTAATCGAAACTTTAAAAGCGATGTTAGGCTCTGACCTTCAGTTCACTATCCAAGCACACCGAAGTGGTATTCGTCCTACTACCAAGGATGCCAAGCCCTTATTAATTCAGCACCCAGTGCATTCATCACTCTTTGCTATCAATGGCCTTGGATCTAAAGGTTCGGCAATGGCCCCTTATTTATCTGAACTTTTTATGGATCAAATTAAAAAACAATCCCCTGAGTAAAAGACTAGCTGATAAAACGATGCGACTAACCGAATATGTGCACCTATGCCTTGAAACACGATTGAAAAATGGTGACTCAGTTCTCGATGCCACTGCGGGTAATGGTTATGACACCTTGAAGGCCGCTGAATTAATTCAGCCAAATGGGAACGTAGTTGCCATAGATATTCAAAAGCAGGCTATAGAAGCGACTGAAGCAAAGTTAACCGAAGCAAAATTAAGCCATCTTTGTGAATTGCATCTCGGAAACCATGGAGAACGACTTAGCGAAATTAAGCAGTCTTTTGATTGTATCCTATTTAATTTAGGCTACCTCCCAGGAAGCGACAAAATGATCATCACGATAGCTAAAGATACGCTTTCTGCACTAAACCAAAGCCAAAGACTTTTGAAAGAAAACGGAGCTTTGTTTGTCACTGCTTATCGCCAACATGAAGGGGGGCAAGACGAAGCGAATTCAGTAGAAACATGGATGCACGAGCAACATGCAAACGGTTGGGATATCGAGAAGATAGAGCCAAAGCATCAATCGCAAATTCTTAGCCCAATTCTTTGGATCGCCTCTAGAAGTAGGTTAACACTACCTCCTTTCCTCAATAGGTAATTTTAGTCCTTAACGAAGTTGGTCTATATGAATAATAAATCCTTCCTATTTACGTAAAATACCATTGCACTCAGTGTGAATATTGAAACACTACAAATCAATGAGTATTCCAATAGTATGTTTAGATTTAGAAGGGGTATTAATCCCTGAAATATGGATCGCTTTTGCCGAAAAAACTGGCATCGAAGCCTTAAAGCGAACAACCCGCGACGAGCCCAATTACGACACTTTAATGCAATACCGATTGGATATTTTAAAAGAAAACAATCTAAAGCTTGAAGATATTCAAGAGGTGATTGGAACACTAGATCCTTTGCCTGGGGCCAAAGAATTTGTTGAATGGGTGAC
>WTIG01000182.1:0-5630 GCA_011522825.1 Puniceicoccaceae bacterium | reverse complement strand
GCCTTATCAAAGAGCGTCCCGATTTGGATGTCGCCGTAACTCATGCCGAGCTCAAATCACTCATACAAAATATCTTATAATCGTACTTATTTTCAAAACCTAATGTTCGTTCATACTGTATTATTTCACCTAAAAAAAGACCTACCTCAGGATGCGATTGCTGAATTTGAGGCCGCCCTTAATAGCCTAAAAGCAATCAAAGCAAGTCGAGCCACCTATATTGGCACCGTTTCGGAAACAAAAGATCGCCCCGTAGTGCGCTCTGACTATTCCTATAATTTAACCATCCTCTTTGATGATATTGAAGGTCATAATCAATACCAAGTAGATCCATTGCATAAGGCATTTGTTGCTCAATGTTCAAAATATTGGACGCACCTTGAGATTATTGATGCAGATTAATTCTATCACGCCCAGTTATTCCAAACTGCTATCATATGTTTGAATCGATTATCCTCTATTTTAAAGCAAACGGACTAGAATATATTGGCACTATTGCTGGAATCCTTGGCGTCTGGTTTAGTATAAAGGAAAAAATTATCACTTGGCCGACTTTTATTATCTGCTACACGATATATGTTTTCCTAGCCTTTAAGGCAGGGTTACTTGCAAATATGTCACTGAACATTGTCTTTATTGTTCTCTCTGCCTATGGATGGTGGCAGTGGAATAAAATTGGAGATAATACAACATCGAAGGAAACCAAAGCCATTGAGCATACCAGTAAAAAGCTATGGATAATCAATGTACTTTTTTGGATAATTGGAACTGCTGTGATTGGCTATTTGCTCGAAAATTATACCCAATCATTCCAACCTTATTTTGATGCTTTTGCGACAAGTGTTGCTTTCTCAGCCCAATGGATGCTGAGTAAAAAATACATAGGGACTTGGCTTTGTTGGCTCATTTCCGACATGGTTTTTATTAACCTATGGGCCTTACAAGGGTACTGGGTAACCGTTTTCCTCTTTTTTACATTCATGATGTTGGCCATTTATGGGTGGCGTCAATGGCATCATACTCTTTCTAAACCACAATAAATTAAATTATGTATCGAGTGGTCATCACAGGTGCGGAATCTACGGGGAAAACCACACTAGCAGAGCAATTGGCGGCTCACTTTGAAGCCCCTCTTTCTCGTGAATTTGTTCGTGATTATGTCGAATCGATTGATCGTCCAATCCGTGCAAAGGATTTAGGGGCCATTATGGAAGGGCAAATAAATTACGAAAGCGAAGCCTGCAAAAACTCACCCCGAATTGTCTTTCACGATACCAATCTTCTATCCAATAGCATTTACGCAGAGTACTATTTCAAACAGCAACCCAAGGCTTTAGATTCTGTTTTATCCCTTACTAAATACGACCTCTATCTATTCTGCCAGAATGAAATTCCTTGGCAACCCGATGGCGAACAAAGAGATAGCCCCCGAGCAAGGGATGAAATCCATCAAGCTTTTGAAAAGCACTTAGCAGATTGCCCTGTGCCTGTCATACAGATCAAGGGCAATCCAGAAAATCGCTTTCATCAAGCTATCTCTGCTATTCGAGAATGCTTAAGTAAGGGAAAAAGTTAACCGTTCAAGGTATAAGCCGGCAATTGCTTATCGACGTAAATTTTCTTCAACTCGATGTACTGAGGAACGCCATTTTCAAATGGAACTTCAACTTCACCTTGAATTAAAGGTAGTGCGTATTTAATGAAATTGTAATTCATAGATACACCGTCCTCATTGATCCAGCTTTCAGGCAAGAGCTTAACGCCATTAGCAATTTCTGATAACGGAGCTAATCCTGTTTCACAGGCATAGCTGTCACCTTCACTTCTGACCAAAATCACCATTTTATCAGTTTCGCCTTCAACCGCTGCTTTGACTGCTGCTTGGCCAGCCATAAAAGCTTCATCGCTATCTGCTTTTGAAGCACTGTTAGCCGCAGCTCTTTGAGCCATTCCTAATTTAACTGAGCGAGCCTTTACAGAAAGATTTTCTTCGGCCAGTGAGCGTAGGAATTCGCCCGCACCACCCAATTGAGAGTGTCCAAAAGCATCTGCAGTAGCACTATCGGTCGATACATAATTTCCATCTGCATCCACAAGACCTTCGCCAACGACAACTAAACAGAACTTTTCTTTCTTTAGTACACGGGTGACGTCTTCGATATATTTCTCCTTGGAAAATGGTACTGCTGGAAGGTAAATTAAATGATGCGCGCTGTTAGGGTTATCTTTGTATTTTGCCAATGCAGCACCTGCAGCAATCCAACCAGCACTTCGGCCCATAACTTCAATGATTTGAACAAAATCATGTTGTCCCATACCCGCATTATCACAAGCCACTTCTCTAATTGTTGTTGCGATATGCTTGATTACACTACCGTAGCCAGGAGTATGGTCTGTTGTAACTAAATCATTATCAATCGTCTTTGGCACACCGATCACTCGTAAAGCGTAGCCTTTTTTCTGAGCCAATTTTGAAATCTTATCGGCAGTGTCTTGAGAATCATTACCACCCGCATAGAAGAAATAGCGAATGTTGTGTGCTTCAAATACCTGCAATACACGATCAAAGTCTGCGTCACTTTTTAGCTTATAGCGGCAAGTGCCAAGTGCTGCACCAGGAGTGTAGCGTAAACCACGAATATTTTGCTGTGTCTCAGAAGCCAAATCAACGAGTTGCTCCTGCAAAATTCCTTGGACTCCATTTAAGCCTCCATAAATTTCTTCGATACACTCGTGGTTGAGTGCTTCTGTGATAACACCAGCCAAGCTAGAGTTAATAACGGATGTTGGCCCTCCAGATTGAGCCACTAAACAATTACCATTCAATATTTCAGTCATATGTATAAGTACGTTAATTAAAAAACATATCAGTACTAGAGGAAGCTATAATAGCAATACTTAACTTAAAGAATTGCTCCTGGACTATAATTTTTTGCCTCATCAAAGACAGCCACTTCACTGTGTACTCGCTCACAAAATTGCTCAACTTGCTTTTGAGCCATACCGGTAAGCCCTTGGGCATCTTTTACCAAACGCTCAATCGTAGCTTCATCGAGCCCTAATCGCTCATCAGCGCCTAATCGTTTCACTAAATCATTTTGAGAAATGGCTCCCGAGCGCAAGTCTTTCACTGCGGCCACGGCATGGGACTTGATCGCATCATAAGCACCTTCACGCCCTGCCCCATTTTTAACAGCCTCCATTAGAATGGTAGTTGTAGCCAAAAACGGACCATAGCGATTATTTTCCTGCTCAATCATTCCAGGGAAAACTTCCATTTGGTTGAGTATCGTTATAAAAGTATCGAGCAACCCATCTATTGCAAAGAAGCTATCGGGTAAAAATACACGGCGAACAACCGAACAAGAGACATCACCTTCATTCCATTGATCACCAGCCAAACCACTAGCCATTGTCAAATAGCCACTCAAGATCACGGCAAAACCATTCAGTCGTTCACAACTTCGGCTATTCATCTTATGAGGCATCGCCGATGAGCCTACTTGCCCTTTAGCAAATCCCTCACTGGCTAATTCATGCCCTGCCATAATTCTCAATGTCTTAGCAAAACTAGAGGGGCCAGACGCTAGACGAACAAATACCGATACGACTTCAAAATCTAAACTTCTAGGATAGACCTGCCCGACTGTTTCTAAAACTGACCCAACCCCTAAATGCTCTAATATGGCATCTTCCATGTGGGCCACTTTTTCTGCATCACCACCGAATAAGGTCATTAGATCCATCTGTGTGCCCACGGGACCCTTGAGGCCACGAACAGGATAATTATCAATAATACGATCCAATTCACGAACTGCACAAAATAAATCTTCACCAAACATTGCCAAACGCTTTCC
The DNA here is from genome assembly GCA_011522825.1 of Puniceicoccaceae bacterium. GTDB lineage: Bacteria > Verrucomicrobiota > Verrucomicrobiia > Opitutales > Coraliomargaritaceae. Next base: position 1,773 of record WTIG01000182.1, on the reverse strand, counting down.
AAAAGTGGTCAATTGTGCAGGCACATTATGAGTACGTGCAGTCAGCACCAATTTACTCCATTCTTCAGCCTTCTCGGCTAATTTAATCAAGGAAGCCATAGCCTTAATTCGAATTAATTCTAAACCTCTGAGAATTTGCAACTGCTCAACATTCTCAGTAAGATCACGGCTAGTTAAGCCTTTATGAATGTGCTCATGTCCTGCAAGTGCACAAAACTCTTCGATTCTCGCTTTAACATCATGTCGAGTCACGGCTTCTCGTTCTTGAATAGACTGAAGATTCACCTGATCTTTGACCGATTCATAGGCTTCGATGGCCTCGGCTGGAATATCAATACCTAAGGATTTTTGTGCTTTGACCACTGCAATCCAATAATCTCGTTCCAAAAGAATACGTCCTTCCGCTCCCCAAATTTGGTTCATTTCTTTGGAGGCATAGCGTTCTGCGAGTATGTTAACTGTATTTTTCGACATAATTAAAAACAATGATAGAAAGGATTTTTCAAAATGAGACCATAAAAAAGTGATGAAATAGCTAAAATTCAGCTCAAATTGGCCGTTTCTTTACCAATTCTTTTTTAATCTCCTAGGCATCGAATCGCTAGTTGATTGAATATCGTTACCTGGTCTTTAGGATTTTCCACGATGGCTTCGAAGGTCTCAGCAAAAGCAATTTGAAAATCAATTAGGGTTTTTAAAGTGAAATGGTTCACGTCTTTAAGCAATCGTCCTAAATAATACGGATTCTGAGTGAATACATTCAGATTTGATTTTGGTGCGTCTTCGTCAAAGTGCTCGCGAAATTTCCCAGACATACGGACAAGGTCATTCTGACTGATTCGCTGATAGCCGGTACCTAATTCACCCGAATCCTTAAGAATTCGTAATTGAATCATCAATCGATTTCTTGACTGCAAACTACCTAAAAGTGGACGGGCTTCTGTTTGTGTGAAAAAATGACGATTCAAAGCTTCTAAAGTCCATTCTAATTGACCGGAAAAAAAGGCATCGGTTGCTTCAAAAAAGTCGCCTTCTCCAAAATTTGGCACCATTTCATTGATTAATTCCTCCGTAATCGTTCCACCTTTTTCTACGTAAGTCGTTAATTTGTCCACTTCCATGGCAATAAGGCGATTATTCCCATTCACTTTATCATTCAGTAATTGTATGGCGACCTCGTTTATTTTTATATCCAACTCAGCACACATTTGCTGAATCTTTTCTTTAATTCTATCGATGCCTTCTTTGCCACTATCGATAATTTCCGAATCACCTTCTTTGATGCACCATTTATAAAAGCTCCTTACTTTATAAACTGGTGAAGCGGTGATTAAAACAGATACTGCCTCCGTATCGATACCCTCTAATACAGATTTAAGATGGTCCAATAATTCTAAGGTTCCTTTAGCATTTCCTGTTTGCGAGTTTGCTAAAAAATTCACTGCCTTTAACCAAACGACTTTTTTATCTCCGAACATGGATTGCGTTTGTATTGCTTCAATGAAACGGTCGACTATTTGCGTGACCTCATCTAAATTATTTCCACGAGCATCGATGACCTCCTTAGATAGCTCATCTGAAATATCTTTCGTTTCTTTTTCGAACCAAGCTTTTCCTTTATCGGAAACAAGGAATTCATCTTCCCCGCAAATAAAGGCAAATTTAGCACCACTAGACATAATACTATTGTTAAATTTAGAAAGACTCTAGCGAGAAAAAAATTCACCTTCTTTGGCCTTATTTGTTCTAGTCGGCCAATTAAATGCTATATCC
>WTIG01000011.1 GCA_011522825.1 Puniceicoccaceae bacterium | reverse complement strand
GGTGGATATAGAGGAATAGATTTACTTCATTGTATTGTATGATTCGCTCCAAAACTGGATATACAAACTCAAAATAAGGAGAACGACTGTAGGCACCCTTGAACTGATTGAGCAGTTTTTTCCGGTTGAATTCAGCAGCCAGTTCACGCCTAACGACATTAAGGGAGTCTGAGGCTTTCTTTAGTGGCAACGAAAACATGGCATCTGAGCCGTTTAATAGGATACGGTTGCGATTGATCCAGCCTTTTTTCGTGTATTTGATGTTGTCATACACGATGAATTGGTCTACTGATGCCAGCAATTGAAAATAACCGACATAAGGCAGGAAATAAGGTTGCATAATCGCCAATTTCATGATGTTTTAACTCACAGAACAGAAAACGGGCATCTGAAAGCTATTGATTCTTAATTAAGTTGCATATTTCGTTGACTTTTTCTAAAGGAAGATCAGGGTAGATAGGCAAGCAAAGCACCTGAGATGCTTTCTGGGTTGCCACTGGAAGATTATCGAGAAGAGACGAGGCTAAACCTCGGTACATTGGAAATTCGGAAATTAAAGGATAGAAATAGCGACGAAGATGTACACCATGTTCTTTCATGTTTTCGTACAATTCATCCCGACTTAAAGAGTATTCCGGATTGACTAAAATCGGAAAATACGCATAATTTGATATCAACTCGCCAGTATCGCCAAGGCAATGAATGCCTTTAACATCGGCAAGACCTGTCCTATATGCATTGTCAATTTCTTTTCGTTTATGAATCACTTGATCAATATATTTTAGCTGCAAAAGCCCGAGAGCTGAATTAAACTCACTCATTTTCCCATTGATGCCTGTCAGATTTACAATAGTCTCATCTGTGATCCCAAAGTTTTTCAACTGATCAATGATAATCTTGGTCTCGGGATTGTTGCAAACAACAGCACCTCCTTCAAAAGTATTGAACACTTTAGTTGCATGCAGACTTAATATAGAGATGTCGCCATGATTAAGTAGGCTGCCGCAATGACATTCAACACCGAACGCATGTGCAGCATCGTAAATAACTTTTAAGTTGTGTTTCTTGGCTATACTTTCTATTTTGTCAACATCGCAGGGGTGCCCATAACAATGTACCGCCAAGATTGCCGATGTTTGAGGAGTAATCGCTTCTTCTATTTTTTCAGGATCAATATTTAGAGATTTTGGCTGAATATCAACAAATACTGGCTTTATCCCATTCCAAAGAAGGCTATGGGAAGTCGCTACAAATGAGTAAGGAGTTGTAATTACTTCACCTGTTATTTCAAGTGCTTTTAGTGCTGTGACTAACGCTACAGTTCCATTAGCGAAAAGTGAAATATTTTGAATACCCAGATAATCACATAATTTAAGCTCAAGTTCGTTGTGCAAAGGGCCGTTATTAGTTACAATTTTGTTTTCCCATATTTGTTCTAGATACGGCATCAATTCGTCTAGTGGAGGCAGAAAGGGCTTGGTAATAAATATTGGATTAATATCCATTCAGCTCCTGGATAAATTTTCCGGATGTCATTTTTTTATATATTCGAGTGGGCACACTCTAAGGGACCTGTACCCCCATTCGTGTCTTTATGTCTAGTCTTGAACATAGACCGATCCGTATGCCTTTGCCTATTTCAGCATAACTCTGACATATTGGATTGTGTCATCTCAGCACGTATAATAAACTGCTCAGAAAAATTCTTTTAATTATCTCTTTTAAGCTGATTCTTCAGGTTCTCCCATTTAAAAAACTTACTGCAATTCGCATGTATTAACTAATTACAATTAATATACCCGTTGTTTTTTGCTTTTTTCACAATAAGTTGCATTTCTCATATATTATTTTGTTATTCATCTGCCCCCAGATTTATTAATGAATTAAATTCGTTAAGATGGGTCTTTGAGTTTTTGATAGTAATCTATTGCCTTGCCTGCATTTTTTCTGCCTGAGTATGTCTTCTGGATTTCGTAAATCTGGGTAAATCTTTCCAATTGTTATGGTCTGATTCTTAATAACTTGGCTTCTTCGATCCTATGCCGTATGAAAAACTCCTGCCGTCGTGATATTCACTTGGATTAACTTTGGCTTGGTTTGGATTATTTCTTTTCAAGATCTGCTATATCGTTTATTTTAGAACGTTACCTTTTTGATTCTGAATAATTTTTCTTGTTCCTTATTTCCTTCAAACACTTTGTATTTGCAAGTCGTTTCAATATGCTCTTCTCTTTATTGAATTGCTTCTATCGACTCTTGCTTCAGGCATCCCATTTGATTTAATTCATAAAGTATTTTTTAGTTGGTTTCCAGTTTATGGCAAGTTTTTCTCCCTTATACGCGCATTCAACTGCATCAACTATAAATTGTCTCATTTCGGCCAGTGATTCTGCATTGTTAAATAGACATTTTTTGCTTGTATGAATTTGTTTGCGTATTCTTTCCCTATCACTTTTTGAACTCGCCAGCTTCAGGCAAAGATCTACGTACTCTTCAATGTCTTTAGCAATAGGAGGCTCATCAATTCCCATCAGCTTATAACCGCCCAAAACACATCTCGATTTCATATGATCTGTTGGCATTGTTACGACTGGTGTATCGACAGCCATTGAGTGCAGGAAAGCTGTACCCGACCCAAAATAAAGAGGGTCTAAAACAAAATCCATATTGGCAAGTAGCATTAAGTAGCGCTCTAGGGACATTTCATTAAAAAATATCGAACTTTCTAGAATTATTGGAGCTGTCTTTTTCCACCTTTCCCTAACTTTGTCCCCATGATATATACTTGGAGTGTTGATGAACACAATTCTTATGTCTTGATTTTCATTCAAGACTGATTTGAGGATGCCGTCAAAGTCTGGATGTAATTTAAAT
>WTIG01000162.1 GCA_011522825.1 Puniceicoccaceae bacterium | reverse complement strand
GCTAACCGGGCCCGCCTGGCGCTCGAGAACGTGGAGCTACCCGCGCGACTGCTTTCGACTGGAGAGACTGACGATGCAGAGTGAACCAAAGCCAGCAGCGACCGAACCAGCAGCTGCACCAGCAAAGCCCGCAGCTAAGCCGGTCGCTCGATTCGCCACAAAGACCAAGGCGCAGGCGTTCGCCGACTCCATCGGCGGCAGCGTCAAAGCATCGCGAGACAAGAAGGGCCACCGTTACGCGGTGTTTGCCTAGGGGACGACCATGAAGCAAAAGACCTGCAAGAAGAACCGGATCTTCTCCGGTAAGCGGTATTCGCTGCGCTCCTCGAGCATGAAGAAGAGCAACGCAAACAAGAAGGCCGCAGCCATTCGCAAGAAGGGCGGCGCTGCTCGCGTGGTCAAGTCCTGCGGGAAGTGGCGCACCTACGGTCGCGGCTGATGCCTCGCCGATACGGCAGCAAGCAGACCATCACCTTCCGAGCTGGTCGGCGCCGTGTGTCGTTCCAGGGGCGGAAGCGACTCGCGAGCGGCGCAAACCGACCACCAGCAGGCGGCGCAAAGTTCAGAGACTCCAAGGGCCGGTTCGCCAAAAAGGGTCGGCGCCTGCCAGGCCGACAGCAGACGCTTTTCTAGAACTGCGCTGCTGGCATGTAACATGCCGGGGTGTCTGAAAGCTCTTCCGAGAACATGCCTGTTCCAACTGCACAGAATCAGGTCACCGCTGCTTTGCTGTCCGGAAACGGCCCGTTGATCATCGTTCTGGCTTTCTTGGGCTGGATGCCGCTGCAGGACGTATCCACGACCACCAGCGAGGTGGCCGCATCGCAGGCCCAGCTGCGGGAGGAGATACAGATCGTCCGGACGGAGCTCCACACCGAGCTGCGCACGGTGCGTGAAAGTGTCGCCGATTATCAGGCCGACCGATGGACGCGCACCGATCACCAATCGTGGGTTACCCAGGAAATCCAGCCGCTCGAAGCACGAGTGCTCGCGCTGGAAAGGGCTGGCGTTAATGAATGATGAACTAGACAACGCCCGCACGCTGGCGCCGATCGTCACCTCGATGGTGCTCGAGCAAGCGACCGAGGCCCTGCCACGTAACCCCAAGGCGCGACAGCGCGAAGGGGATCGACGCACGCGCCGCGCGACCGCTGCCACGGTGCGCGAACTGAAGCGCAGGGAAGAAGCGTGTAAGTGTGACCCAGAGGCGGCGCTGGCTTTCGTGGAACGTGTCGCCGCTGCCGTCGTCGTGGTCTATCAGGCACTTCGCCAGGTCGGCATTATTCGCGCGGACGGGTCTGCAAACTGACTTGACCAGCGGCGCCGATCGCTGGCAGTTTTAGAGCCCTTGGGACGTGGCCCCAAGGCGAAACCCCCCACCAGCTGGCACTGATGGAGGGCCTCTACTCGAGCCACGGAAGGGAAGAGACGTGGCGAGCTGCGCAGACTCTAACACCGGCACGCATCACTGGATTTATCTGGATAACCCCCGGCGCTACCTAAAGCGCGAGGGCCGACTCACAGCCGAGGTGACTTGGCGGGACGGGATCGGCTGGGCCTGGAGGATTCTGGACCCAGATGGCTACGTGGTCGGCTTTCGGTTCAAGTCCTACAGGGCGCCAGGGGACGCAAAGCGAGCAGCCTCGAGGATGCTCGCGAGGCTTCCGCAGTCCGCTGCGCCGTCCCCGATGATGCGAGCGATTACCGACCGGGTGCGCCAGCTGCTCGAGGACGCACGATGAGCGCGCTCCTTCGATATGCAAAACAGGCCATGAGGGAGCATTCATCCCCTGCGCTGATGCGGGGATATCTGAATCTGATTCGGCAGGAGCTGGACAAGCTCGAGCAGAAACGGACGGAGATCGAATCCGCGAAAACGCTGCCGGTCCATCGTGCGCTGGTGGCTGCGCTAAACCGCTCACAGATTGGAAACCGACTGCTCGAGGTTTCCGACTGCATCCTGATTCTGGACCGCTCGCTCTCTGCTCGAGCTGCGCACGCTGCCGGTCACTGGCTGTTCGATGCTGCGTATCTAACAGCACGACTTGAGGGCGAGGACCTTCGCAGGGAATCGAACATCGCTCGGCTTCGAAGGCCCCTTGACCCACTAGACGTAAAGTGGTCCGCCCTGAGGGGCGGGCCGATTGAGTCTGTTCCGGATTCGGAGTAAATCCGGTGGTTTCGGCTCTGTACGTGGACGTGGAAAACGGCCCCTACCCGGAACTCCTGGGCGCTCAGGCCTGCTGGGGTGTGGAGCGGGACGCGAAAGGCTACCGGGGCCCAGGTCCAGTGATCGCCCATCCTCCGTGTGGACCTTGGGGCCAGCTTGCTCGCTGGTGTGTTCATCAGGACCCCACGTGCGGCCCGATCGCGGTGGAACAGGTGCGCCGGTTTGGCGGGGTGCTCGAGCACCCGATCGCCACCAGGCTGCGGGCGGTGTGTGGGCTTCCATCGCCATTTCGGTCGCTCCCGCTGGTGGCCCCGCGCGAATGGTCGCTGTCGGTGGAACAGGTGCGGTGGGGGCATCCGACCCGAAAGCGGACGCTGCTCTTCTTTGTCGGCGTCCAGCCCCGCGATCTGGGCCCGATCCCGCCCTCAAGAGAGCCGACGCACTACCTAGGCGGTGAGCGGGAGTACCGACGCCGCATGGCGCAGCTCGGCCGAAAGAAGCTGGGCGGCGGCGGCAGCTATGCGGCGCGAATAACTCCCGTCAACTTCGCACGGTGGCTGATTGAGGGTGTGCGCCGGTACGCGGAGCGGATCGCATGACCGCAGCTGCCGCACCTGATTGGGGACCCGATCGAGGAGCCCCGCGCGATGCTCGAGGACTCGGACCAGGCCGTCGATTCTGGCGGGATGGCTGGGACACGGATGAACGCTGCCTAACCCCCGATCCGAAATCGAACGCCACACCGGGCCGACAGGGTTGGCGGGCCTCGCCTGTGCTCGAGGCAAAAAGCTGGTGGGTTGAAGCTCATCAGGCACGGCGGCGGGCCGTTCGCTCGCTCCGCATGGCTGGCTACGTAGCTCGACGGCGATACGGGCGGGAACAGTCTGGATGGAGACAGCACGGGGACCATCGGGTCGCGTCGTGGACCTATCTCGACGGACCAGCAAAGGGACAGGAAGCGATCGACCCCTGGAAGCGGGCGCAGCAGCTGCACGACTGCGCCGCTTCGTGGTCTGTGCTCCCGCTGGTGACTTCGGACGGCGCTCTTGGTGCGCTGCCTATTCCGTCCTTATGCGGTCAAGCGCACGTCTGCCCGGTCTGCTCGGCCAAGCGCTCGCGAGAGCTGGCGCGCGAGCTGCGGGCGGTGCTGACCGGTGGTGGTCGGCTGGCGCTAGTGACACTCACCCAAACAGCGATCGAGGGGGAAAGCCTCGCCGATGCCCTGGAACGGTGGCGACGGGCCTGGGTGCTGATGATGCGTGGTCGCCGAGCTCGGCGACTGCGAAAGCTGATCCGGGGTTGGTACTACGGAATCGAAGTCAAGTGGAACGAGGGGGCCAACTGGTGGCACCTCCACGGCCACGTCGTGATTGGCCTTCGGGATCGCGAATGGATACGAACGGACTGTTCTACCTGTGGCGCAGGAGCTGGGCACAAATGCATATCCCAGGCGCCAGCCACCTTCGGCGACCGAATGAAGGGTGTTCACAAGGGTCGAAAGCGCGCCGAGCTCGGCCAGGTCGTGACAGTCGAGCAAGTGCGCCGAGCACTCGGCGAGGCCTGGAAAGCATCGACGGAAACAGCGAGCCCACCTGAAAAGGGCTGGGACCCGCTTTCGGGATGCTGGGACCAAAAGGCCTGGAAGGAAAAGCAGCCAGGGGCGGAAAGCGCCAGCGACGTACGAAAGCGAATCGCCAAGGGAGACTGGTCTGGGGGCTGGTATGTCGAAATCGACGCCGAGGACCCGAAACAGGTCTATCAGGCGTGCAAGTACCCCACACCAGTCACCGAACTAGGTTCTGTGCAGCTGGTCGAGTTCCTGGCAGCTACGCACGGACGGCGCTGGCACCAGGGCGGCTGGGATTGGCGAGGCATACGCAAACAGGGCCGGGAAGCACTCGCCGAGGAAATCGCAGAGGACCCAGAGCGCCAGGAGCTGGGGACCCCAATCGCGTCGATGGCACCGGGACACGTGCCGGCACTCGACAAGATCATTCCGGACCGAGGTACCGAGCCCACGACGGTTCGGGTCCGCGATCCGAAAACCCGCAGGATCAAAACCGAGCTGGTCGGAGGCTCCAAAGGACGCGAACCGGAGGAGGGGACAGTTTCATGGACCCTTGTCCACGATGCTCACGAGCTCGCCGAGCAATGGTCCAGCGAGGGCTGGGCTGATTACTCGACGCGACCAATACGAACCGAATCACCAGCGACACCAGACGATCCGGACGCAGTCGCCAAGTTCAGACGGCACCCCGGCGGGGACGTAGAAGTCTCGTGGGTGATCGTGCGGGAACGGATTCATCCGGTGCTGACGATTTCACGCAAACTCGCCGCCGAGCTGGTCAGACAAACAGAGGCAAAGCTGGCACCTAGCCCCCCCACTTGACCTTGTTTGACCACCAGGCGGCTGACAGCTTGCCGCGTTTGATGTTGCGCGCGTGCCGTGCTCGGAAAGCAGCTCGGCGACGTTTAACTAGCTGACTTTCTCCAGGCCGGACAGGCCCAGCTCCTCTGACGCCCTGCTGGCCGAACCGAATCGTCTTTGTCACCGATCCGACCTTGGCCACGACGATGTGAGACTTCCTGGGATGGCGCGGGGTGCGCTTCGGCGTGTTGTAGTCAGTGACTCCTGCGCGCACTAGCTTCGGGTCCCTCGGCATCTGTACTCCTAGACCAGACCGTTAGCGGTCATCCTAAGACGGGCCCGCTCCAGCTGGCCGTGGCGATTTTTAACGGATTCAAGGTGCGCACCGTCAAAAGTCAATTCGACGTCCACGGCATGGGGCAGCCGCGTTCCGCCCGCGGGCTCGCCTGCCACCGTCTCCTGCGCAATCAGCCAAACGACGGCGCCCGATTGGCGGGCCCATTGGGGGACCTGCTTTGACACATCAGCCAGCGCACTCGGCGAGCCCGCTCGACGGTCGCCGATCGCAAGGGTCTGCACTGAATCGACAACGACGGCGACGGCTCCAAGCCGCTCGGCCTGTGTTTGTATCTCCTCCCAGCTGTCCGACTCGGACACAAACAGCTCGGGATGAGTGCTTTCGGTCCTGTGTAAACGCTGCCTTATGCGCTCTTCGGCTTCCTCGCCAGAGGCAATGAGCACCGGGCCAGCATCGGCAGCGCCGCTGCACCACTGACCAACCAGCGTGCTTTTCCCGCTTCCTCGCCGACCAGAGATCATCACGACACTTCCAGCGACGGCGCCGCCGCCGAGGACCCGATCGACCTGATCGACTCCAGAAACAACTCGAGCAGGCCGAGCTGGGACCGGCGCAGTACTCCGCACCGGACCTCCAGCTTTTGCTCGAGCAGAACGAGCATCACCGATCAGCGATCCCCAAACGCCGCAGGAAGGACACTTCCGCGCTCGCTTCGAGGGTGTTGCACCGCAGGCCGTGCATACGATCATGCTGGCGCCGGGGCGGGCTCCTCGGCAACGGCCTGGTCCGCGTTGTCGGCAACCACAGGCGGGACGGACTTGGCCTTATCCAGCTCGAGGCGCTGGAGCTCCAACGCGAGCTGCGCCTGCTCGCGTGCAATTTCCTTGTCCTTCTTCGACTCCTGATAAGCGTCCTGCGCAGTCTGGACAAGGATGCCGAGCGCACCCATCGCGTTGTTGATGACCGTTTCCTGTTGGGCCGGCTCGAGCTTTGCCAGCTGGGTGAAAATGCCCTCGTTCTTAAGGCGGTAGTTTTCGTCGCGCAGCTCCTGATTCACGCGGTGGAGGTCCATCAGGTCCGCGTGGTGGTTCATGTGGTCGGCCAAACGCTGGTTTTGCATCTGAGCGATGATTCCCATCGCCTGCCAGCTGTTGTCCACGAGCTGCTGTGCAGTGCCGTCCGCACGGTCGCCAACCTGAGACATGATCGCCGCTGCCGAATCCAGAAGCCGATGGTCACCAGGCCGGTTTGCTTCGGCGATCGCCACCTCCTCAGAGCCAGCAACGACCAGCCGCACTCGGCGCCGCTGCCGCTTGAACGGATCGATCTTGGAGCCCTCGTCACCACCCCAGAAATTGGCCGTGACCTGATACGTGCCACCGACGATCAGCTCCTTGTCGGTGATCAGACGATCAGCCACGTCGTCCACGTCCAGGCCCTCGAGCGTATCCCCGTCAGCCTCCGGATCCGGGACCCTGCGAATCTGCGCCTGACCAGACTCGCCGCTGCCGTCCGTGCCGATGCGCTCGACCGAGAAGTAAGCGAAGTCGGTTCGGTTTCGAGCGATGGTGATCAGCCGATCTAGGCGATCTCGGTATCCGGTAGCGATTTGATGCATGAAAGCGGTCCCTGTGTTTATGTCTGGATCGGTTTATCCGAACTTTGCGGATTATTCGGTTATTGGTTGTGCCTTGCAAGTGCCCGTGGATACCGTCTGCGCCGTGCGTACAGAAACCGCTTTGCTGCTCGTCGCTGGTCTGTTCCTGCTTGCTCGCCCAAAGGGCCAGCAGCAGCAGCAGCAGTCCGGAGGTGCGTCCAACACGCTCGCACCGCCACCGAACAACAACGAGCTTCCAAGCGACTACGCCGACTACATTCCGCGCCCTGATGAGATTTTCGCCAGGGTCAACGAGTTTGCGGGGATGTTCGCGTGAAAGACGGAACCAAGGTCCTGATCGTCGGCCTCGCTGCTTACCTGCTGTTTATGCGCCAGGCGCAAGCCGACAGCGGCGCCGGTGGGTCTGGTTCCGGTGGGTCTGGCGCGGGTGGGTCCGCTGGGTCTGGTTCGGGCAGCTCGAGCGGCGGGAATGTCTTTGACCTTCCGACCATCGGCGGCTCAGCTCCCAGCGGGCCCGCCCTAAGCCCAAGCACGACCGTGCAAACCGCAGACGGGCGAACCGTTGTCGTGGTCGAGCAAACGTGCGGCAGCGCTGGAAACCCATTTGTCGGAACCGTCATCGACCAGCAAAGCGGGCGTGAAGTCGGCGTGTGCGCTGGCGATCCTCGCATCGATGGTCCGACCTATCAGCCCCTGGAAACGCCACAGGCCTTCGTACTCGCCTGACTGGAGAAACCATGAAGATCGCGAACCTCCCCTACAAGAAGATCATCGTTGCTGGTGCAGCTGCTACCGGTGGCATCTACGTGCTCGGCAAGGTGGCCCAGTACCGAGGCGAGCGCATCGCCGCAGGCGAGAGCGATCCGCTCGCGTGGTCGAACAACTACCCCGGTGGCGCGTCGATCCCGGTGGCCCTCGCGTTCACTGTGGGTTCAGGCCTGCTCCTCAAGGGCCAGGCGCGACAGATCGGATACGCAATGGCTGCCGGTGCGCTCATCCCCGCTGGACAGTCGCTGCTCGCCAGCGCACAGAACCAGCTCGAGCCCAGCTCGGACCACTACCTCCAGAGCGGTAACCGTGCCCTGGCTTCGGCGCAGTCGCGCTACTCGGCCAGCTCCCGTTCGCTCTCCAACAACTCGATGGCTGATCGCGCGCTCGCTTCCTAAGCGAACGACACGCAGAGCCCACCTCACTTCCTGAGAGACAAGCAGATGCAGCACAACTACTCCAAGCACTCCGCTCCCGTTCACCGCCGCCGTGAGGTGATGATGGCGGCAGCGCTGCAGGACACGTTCGCTTCGGGCACCGCTGCCGAGGTGACTCTCACCGCGTCCGAGCCCGGAATCCTTCGACTGTGCGATTCGGTCCTGGCCGTGACCGCAGCCGACATCGACCTTGGTGGCACGGACCTGGTCGTCGCCGACCTGACCGCCGCCTGCCGTGTCGAGGCGATCACGCTCAACGGTTCGTCCCTGCTGGTCCGTGGCCGGAACACCCCGTCCGGTCCTGCAGTGGCCTTCGCGGTTCAGCGCCAGGCCAACTTCTTTGGCCTGCCCGATCTCAAGCTGGAGACGGGCGACACGGTCGTGGTCAAGGTCAACTTGACGCGGACCAACATGGGCACCGCCCCGATCGCGTTCGCGGCGCCCTTCGTCCCCGACCGTTTCCGCGGCATCGTCGACGACTTCAGCATCTTCGGGCGGGGTGAGTTCATCTCCTCGGCTCCGGTCGCCGCCATCGACGGCGCCGGCGATGAGTCCACCATCACGGTCACCTTTGACAGCCCCGGATTCATCGACCTGGGTCGAGGTGTCCTGCATGGCGCTGCCACGCTCGGGACGACCGTCGCAGCCGATGCCTACGATGCGTACTCCCACGACAACCTGCCGATCCTCATCAAGCAGATGATCCTCCGCAGCGACTACAACATGATCGTGGGCCAGGGTACGCACGTGAGCAGCCCCAACGTCCTCAACGCCTTCCGTCGTCGCAACTTCTGCAACTTCGGAATTCATGAGGTGACCGCGGGCGATCAGTTGGTCATCACCGCCGAGGTGCAGGGGACCGGTACGACCATCGACGGCAACGCCTTCTTCAGCGTTCCGCAGGTCCTGAAGCGCTCCGCTCCGAGCAAGTGCTAGACAGCGAGCTCCGCCGATAATCGGAGGGCACGCAAGGGATACGCATGGCCAACATCCGTCTCACAGCGCCGTTTAGCTTCAAAAAGGCGTCGAGTGATGCGTTTTACGGCGAGGGTTCCCGGATCTACATCCAGCCAGGGGCCAAGGGTATCCAAGTCGGCTTTTACGACTCGGCAACGGATGCCCAGGTCGCCGGGGCCGTCCTGGTCCGCGTCGGCGAAAACTCGACGCTGGCGCCGCTCGGCATCCCAGCGGAAAACCTGTATCCCCTGTTTGCTCCAGGCTGCGCCGAGCTGCCGCTCATTGAGATCGACGCCAAGGCCCTTACTGGTACGCCTGATTTCGTAATCATCGGGATCTAGCCATGCACGGCTTGGTCTTTAGCGGCAGCGGTTCAGGCGGTGGCGGCGAAGCTGTCACGACCAGCTACAGCCCCAACGGCGGCGGGGATGCCACGCTAGGCACGCCGAACGCCAGCGGATACCGGACTATCTCAGGAACCGGCCTCGACGGCCTGACGCTCTGGGACCCTGGGTCATCCATAAGCGGAATCAACGACGACGGAAGCCGCTTCCGGTTCACCAAGGTGGCGATATCCGGCGGGCAGTTTCCTTTCGGGAGCTGGCAGTACCTGGGGAACGATAAGGGCGCCATCCTCATCCTTGGACAGCCAGGAGCGTTCTCCTCGGCGATCGAAGCGACGATCTCCGCGACCAGCTCCACCTCGACCTCGAACCGTGCGGGCGTAGGTATCTGGCAGCCATACCCCGACAGCGTCGCGCGGAACAACTCGGCCGGCACTGTGGTGTATGGACAGGCGAGCAGCATCAACGCTAACGCCTTCGACGACGGTGTGACCGTCGCCACAGCTGCAACCGGGCCCGCACTGCCAGCGACCGTCCGAACTGAGTTCAATTACAACGACTCAGGCACGTTTCGCACCGCCGAAATAGATTTCAAGTACGCAGGCGCGTCGTTTAAGACCTTCGAGGGCACGCCCTACAGCGGCTCGAGCTGGCTCGGTTTGGCGTTCGATACGATCGTGGCCAGCACGTGGGACGTAACAGCTCTGTCGGTGACGGCATGATCCCCACGCCCGACCAGGCCGAGCAGCTCCCGGGGCATCCTTTGCTCGAGGAGTTCGGAGCGCAGCTCCAGCAGGTTCCGACACCTCCCGGTGTCAGGTACTGGCTACTGCATGACCGCTACAGGCCTCCAGCACGACAGGCGGAAGCAGTCGCGAACGGCACGTCCAACGCTCAGTATGGACAGAGCGCTCACAGTCGCTGGTCTGGTGAAGGTGTCGCAGAGCCTTGGGCCGGTGCAGCGATCGACGTCTATCCGATAACCGATGAAGGCATCGTGAGCAACGTCGTTGCGCACTACGAGCCCATCGCGGAGCTCGCCGCGTCATACGGACTGGAAAACCTTGGGGCCAAATACGGCTGGGATTGGGCACACAACCAGCTCAGTGACTGGCGAGACTATCCCGTTCTCCCAGACCCGAACGCGCGCACAGCTGCGCCGCCGTCGCTGCTCGGAGCTGGTCTAGTAATCGGCGGGATCACGTATCTGGTGCGAAGTGGGGTGCTCTCGTGAGCGGACTTCGTCGTCGCATTGCATCGTTCGCCGATACCGTCGTGAGCATGCACGCGGGAACGGATGCGGCTGTTACAGGCGCCGAGCTCCGCGTGTGGGTCGATGAAATCGGAACGTCGATGATGCTGCGGTCAATTTCAGATCCAACGACCTTCGAATGGCCGTGGATGCTGGGATGGTGGGACAGCTCGTTCGATCGCACCGTCTCTCTACTGGTCAAGACCAAGGAGCAGCTCGAGCAGCTCGGCGACTTCGGCCAGGCCGAGGTGGCGGCAGCGCTTCTAGATGAACTCGACACCGGAAACACGCTGGCCAACGAGGGCCCGGAGGGCGCGCGGAATCTGATTGATAACTTCAACAGAGAAAGCCGCTTGACCATCGGGGGGGCGCTGGTGCTGTACTTCGGCGCACGTTTAGCCCTTGCAGTCGTGGAGCGCCGCTAATGAGCATGCCCGTAACAGGTGTGATCGATTCCATCTTCCAAGGTGTGTCGCTGGCTGTTAACGACGTCGCTGGAGCTGTCGATACGCACTCCAACCGACTCGCCGACAACCCCTGTGCTTGGCGGAACGAGCTGGCGGCAAAGTCCGAGCGCCTAACGAACCGTCTCGGCGATGCCTTTGGCCTCGCACAGATGATTTCGCAGGCTGGACAGGACGCGATCGCTTCCGCGCAAGCCGTTGCGGGGTTCCCACTGGCAGGACGAAAGTTCAACTCCAGCCAGCTCCAGAGTTGCGGCGCTTGGTTGCGTGATGCCGGTTACCCCATCGGCCCGCCAGTACCAGAGGCGGCTCTTTCGATGCCGTTTGTCCGTCGAGGTGAACCCCGTAAGACATTCAGCGCAGCACTGCCGCAGGCCGGTGCGGGCCTGGACTCAAGCGGGAAGCTCGCTGGGCCAGCCATCTTCCGAGAATGGCAGGACTGGGTCGCATACATGCGAGCCAGCGTCGAGCCCCGTGGACCGGTTCGGGTGCGTGGCAACGCTCGAGGCTGGCGGCAAATCCTGGCGCTATTGGTTGGGTCTGGCGACTGGGTCAACGGGGATGCGGTTTCCGAGCAGAGCCAGCTGGGCCAAGCAATTGTGCTGCGGGATCTCGCACTTGAGCAGCTGCGAGAGGCGCAAGCAGCCTGTCAGCCCGAAACAACGACAACCACCACAGGCCCAGCTCTCAAAGCTGCCAGCCTCGCCGCCCTTTGGTACTTCCTGTGACCGACCAAAAGCCAACTGCGCTCGATGCTGCCTTTGTCATCGGCTCCACGTGGGTAGGAAGCCGGATGCTGGCGCGCGCGCTAGGTATCTCGCCAGCATGGGGCACTCGGCTCACGGTGAGCGCCGCTGTGATTTCTGCAACCGGGGCCGGTGGTGAAACAGC
>WTIG01000147.1 GCA_011522825.1 Puniceicoccaceae bacterium | reverse complement strand
GCTCGATGGCATTATTAACTATGTTGGCCTAATTGAGGGCTTTCAATTATTTGATGGTGATATAGATGTGGTTGTCTGTGATGGATTTGTTGGCAATGTCCTACTTAAAAGCTCAGAATCACTCTTTTCATTTATAGGGGACACCATCAAAAAAGAATTAGTTCGCAATATTAAGAGAAAAATCGGAGCCGTGCTTTCTGCTTCTGCATTTAAAGACATGAAATCACAGCTCAATCCAGATGATCGCTCAGGAGCTCCATTGCTTGGGCTCAATGGAAATATCATTAAGTCTCACGGGTCTTCTAACGATGTCGCCATCGCCAGTTCAATCATTGCCGCCCAAACAATTGTAGAATGTGATATCATTGACGGAATAAAATCCGATATTCTTCTCGCAAATAAAAAAATTGAAGCTTAGTACTTGAGTTAAATTCTATTCGAAAAAAATTTAATTATAGGCAATGACAGCATCCATCATTTTAGGAACAGGCTCATACACTCCTGATAAAATAATAACAAACGATGATATGTCAAAAATCGTCGACACATCGGACGAATGGATCAAAACAAGAACTGGAATTCGCCAACGTCGTTTCGCTGCAGATGATGAGGCTAGTAGTGATATGGCTCTCAAGGCGGCCAACAAAGCCATTGTCAATGCGGGTATAGATAAAAACGCCATTGATTGTATTATCGTAGCAACAATGACACCTGATATGCCCTTCCCGTCTACTTCCTGCATTCTGCAACACAAGATGGGACTTCCAAATATCACTGCTTTTGATGTTCAAGCTGCTTGTTCAGGTTTTATTTATGCACTCAATATTGCAAATACGATGATCTTATCTAAACAGTATAAGACTGTTTTAATCGTAGGTGCAGAAAAATTAAGCAGTATCTTAGATTTTGAAGACCGTACGACTTGCGTCCTCTTTGGAGATGGTGCCAGTGCCGCAATTTTAAAGCAAAGCAGCGATTCAAACACAGGAATATTGCATACGGATACAGGTGCTGATGGAGCAACCCCGGAATTACTTCACCAACCTGCAGGTGGTTCTGCTATTCCTCCATCACTCGACTCAGTGAATAACCGTTTACATTTTTTAAAAATGAACGGAAAAGAAATTTTCAAAAAAGCTGTTCGTGTTATGGGGCAATCCTGCATTAAGTCGCTTGAAGCTTGTAACTTAACCGCAGAGGATATAGATTTGGTTATTCCCCACCAAGCTAATATGCGTATTATTGAAAGTTTAGCCAAACGTTTAGAAATCCCATTAGATAAGTTCCATAACAATCTAGACCTTTATGGAAATACATCCGCTGCATCCATTGGGATAGCTCTTGATGAAGCCATACAGGCAAATCGTATTAAAAAAGGCGACCGAATACTCTTAGTCGCATTTGGTGCAGGCTTAACCTGGGGTTCTCAAATAATTCAATGGTGATGAAAATTAAATTCTTACGAATCCGTTCACTTTTCTTAATACTCTTCTCAATTACTTGTTTTCAATTGAACGCAAGTGCTAGTCTAAACCCACTAAAATGGTTTTCGAATAACGAAAGCACATCAAAAGTTATTGAATTAAAAAATAATTACGAAAAAGAGAGCCAAGGATTAGTCAAAAAATTAACAAAACTTAAGGCTAAAGAAAACGAAACGGGACAACAAAGAATTTATAAAAAAATACTCACTAATCACCCAAGAGCTTCTATTGCAAAAGAGGCTGCCTACAATCGAGGTGTCTATCTTTTTAATAAAGGAAAATGGAAAGATGCTTTTGAGACATTCAGTATTCTAAAAGAATATCATCCAGATTTCACAGAGCTTGATTCCGTGATCGAATTACAATTCCAATGTGCGGAAAACTTAATGAATCAGGAGTACAAGAAAGCGTTTGGCTTCAACAAATCTTCATCCTATAATGCTAAGTCGATTCCCTTATTTCTTAAGTATAAAAAGCTCTACCCTTACAATAAAAATGCCCCTCTTGCTTTGCTCCACTCAGCTAAAGTTGCTGAGGGCGATAAAGAATATGAGGCTGCTATTTATTCCTTGAAAGATCTCATCAATAGTTATCCAGACAGTCCATATTCTGCAGAAGCTTACTTTTTAATCGCTCATATTTATTCGGAATTTATCAAAGGCCCTGAATACGATCTTGAATCCACACGCGAAGCGATTCGCTATTGCGAAGATTTCATCGCTTTATACCCAAAGCACGAAGAAATTGGGACGATTGAAGCCCTATACGAAAGAATGCTCAATGCATTAGCCACCAATAGAGTTCTCTTAGCCGATTACTATTACTTCAATAAACGAGATAATGTGGCCGCAATTATTTTCTATAATGAAGCGATAACGATTGCCCCAAATTCACAAGCTGCCATCGAAGCGCAAGAAAGACTCGATGCCATCGAAATGGGTATACGCCCAACTACTGGACGAAACTTTATTAAAAAGCTCTTCTTTATCAAATAATTCTCTCCATGCACGCTCCCAAAATATTTACTTTTTTACTGGCACTAGTTTTGACACTTGGTTTCAGCAGCTGTTCTCATTATTCTGTAATTCCTACCGATGAGACTCCCTTCAAATCAGTCTATGTGCACACCATCTCAAACCAAGATTTTGCTCCTAACGTTCATACCTTATTTCAAAATCAAATCAGACAAACGATACTTAGAGACAGTCGATTAACCCTCGCCAAAAACCCACAAGAAGCTGATACGCAGTTATACATCACCATAGAAGACTACAAGCGAAACGTTAATACTCGTTCAAGTGTAGATGCCGGTCGCTACAACTCTCTCAACATAGGCCTAGCGATTTTTGTTTCTTTATATGATAACGAAACAAACGCTTACTTACTCAACAATGT
>WTIG01000098.1 GCA_011522825.1 Puniceicoccaceae bacterium | reverse complement strand
CTATAATTCAGAGTTGGTCAATACAGTTTATGTTGTTAATCCCCAAACAATTGCAACATCTGGCACTACAAGTGCTGATGCTTTTGGCAGGTTAAGGGTATCAAATCCATATACTTTGTTTGATACATCACACAGATATACAGATAACGGTAAATGGGTAGAGGCTACAACAGCAGGAGGAACATCTAATTTCAATGCTGATCAAGGATTGATTGAAATGAATGTCACTACTGCATCTGGCGCAGAAGTGTTAAGAGAAACAAAAAGAGTTTTTAATTATCAACCAGGCAAATCTTTATTATCAATTACATCTTTTAACTTTAACGAAGCCAAAGAAAATCTTAGGCAACGGATTGGTTATTTTGGAGAAGAGAATGGTTTTTATTTAGAGCAAAATGGAACAGAAGAACCTTCTTTTGTAAAAAGAAGCTTTGTGACGGGATCAACAGTAAATACCGTAGTTCATCAAAGCAACTGGAATGTAGATAAATTAGATGGTACAGGTCCATCAGGAATTATTTTAGACTTATCTAAAGTGCAAATTCTTTGGTTTGATTTCGAATGGCTTGGATCTGGAACAGTTCGTTGTGGATTTATTATTGATGGTGCATACATATTGTGTCATTTATTTCAGCATGCAAATGTAATTGAAGGTACTTATATTACAACAGCAACTTTGCCAATTCGTGTAGAGATTAGTAATACAGGAGTTACAGCAAGCGGTAGTACGCTTAAACAAATTTGTGCAACTGTTTTGTCAGAAGGAGGATATGAAGTTCGAGGTGAAGGAGCAGAGGCAAAACTTCCTATTGCATCGCCTAGAGACTTGCCTTTAGTGAGTACACAATATCCAGTTATATCTTTAAGACTTAAGTCAGACAAGCTAGATGGTGTAGCAATTCTTGATTCATTAAACGTACTGGGAATAACAAATAATGCAAACTATTGTTGGGAGATTGTTCAAGGAGGAACTACATCAGGAGGTTCTTGGGTCAGTCTAAATGCAAGTTCTTTAGTTGAATACAACATTACAGCAACAGGTTATGCACAAGGAGATGGTGAAGTTTTAACAGCAGGTTTTTCGGTTGGTTCCAATCAAGGATCAACAACATCAGAGTTGCATCGTACTGATTTATTTGAATATCAATTAGAGCGTAATAGTTTTACATCTACTCCTTTTGAAATGATTTTAATTGCTTCTACTGACTTAGCAGGAGCAGACGTACTGGCGTCTTTAGGTTGGCAAGAAACAACAAGGTGATCTTATGGCAAAACCAAGAGGAGATTTATTAAAAGGAGCAGCACTAAACAACTTAGCTTTTTTTGCTGTATCAGAAAAATTAGATGATATTGAGCCTACGCTTGATACATTGTCAGGATTGACTTTAAGTCCAGAGCAAAATTCTACTTTCTTCACCTATGATTCTTCTGGAAACATTACGCAAATATCAGGGGCAGTAAAGCAAACTGTTTTTACATACACAGCAAGTGGTGATATTAATACCATTGAAAAAACAGTAGGAGATTTTAGTGTAATCAAGAGTATCAGCTATAATAGTTCTGGAGAGATTACCTCAATCACAGTTAACTGACACTTATAAATCATGGCTCTTATTGTCGATCCTGATGATCTAAATCAGTCAACAGAAGTCACTTTTGACACGGCTGCTAAAACAATTACCCTGAACCAAGCAGGCAATCTCAGTACTGATGGGGTTACTCTTAAAGCTTTGTACTCGTTCTGCAAAGAAGAATGGAAGAATGATGCAACACTCATTCCTTTTGAGTTTCCTTTCGTTCCAATTACGGACGAATCATTTGAACTTGTTGATGGCTGGGACTTTGCTAATGACGCAAGCCGTTACTTGATTCGTACCGCTGGTTGGGCTGTTAAAAATACTAGTGGAAATGTTACTCAACAGTGGGCTGGTATTATTGGCCTGGGTTCAATCGAAGCGAACGATCAACCGTATTTCGATCAATCCCAAGGTCGCACCAACGCACAGCTTCAAGGTCAAATTAACCAAGCTGTTCAAATCCTTGACGATCCCAACGGTGACGGAGTATTTACCGATGGCTTTGACTATCGCACACAACTGGATTTGTACGTTCGAGAACAAGCTCAGTTATACGGAAAGTCAAGCCTGAGTGACATCGGTGTGACGGGCAACATGAGCCCGATCGCCTACCGATTCCCTCTCAGTACGGCGACTGACCTCAAGATCAGCGCCAGTGACAACGACATCGACACGACTGCCCCTTACACCGGCATGAGTATCACTTACAACACGACTAACCAGTCTCGGAATATCGGTGGTACGTCGTTTAACTTTGGCATTATTATTGATGGTAATAATGGAACTGCTGAGCAAATTTATGAATTTGTTCAACGTCAGCTTCGTAAAACCACTGATATTGATGCTGGAGCAAGTGGACAAATTGGTGACGTTTCCGATTCACTGTTGCTCTTTGTTGGTAACAACCTCGAAACTCTGAACGCTACTAATGACCAAGGCGGTGGAACAGGCGTTTTTATTGACAACTTCCAACCTGCCGACACCAACCGGATTACATTCCGCGACAACACTGAGCCCACTACTCCGGTCGGTTTTCCATTCGTTGCTGTAACTACTCTGTCATTTAATCCCAACCTAGAAAATGGTAGTGATGCCATCTATCGTGTTTTCTTCACCGATCTCCCTGGTGCATTAGATTATGGTACAGCAAATGCTGTATTAGTACATACAAATGATGAACTAGAATCAACTGATATTAGTTTCACCGCACCGGATCTAATCGACACGGCCGGAGCGGTCACTTTTACCGACGCATTTGCAGTTGGCGAATTCATCCACGTCGTCACGACCTCTGGAACGAACG
>WTIG01000096.1 GCA_011522825.1 Puniceicoccaceae bacterium | reverse complement strand
CAGTTGGTTAGAGCGCCTGCCTGTCACGCAGGAGGCCGCGGGTTCGAGTCCCGTCTATCCCGCCACTTTTAAAAACCCGTAGTACGAAAGTACTATGGGTTTTTGTTTATTCAGCTCGTGTGTGGGCATCCGATTCAATTAATTCCATGAATGCTTTCATGGCAGAGCCAACCTCTGATTTAATTTCAGATAATTGATCCCCCTCTGATAAGCTTTTCTGAGCAAAGACATAAAACTTTATCTTCGGCTCTGTACCTGAACCACGAACCGCAAAGCTATAACCATGGCTACATTCTAAAAAGAAGAAATCTTGTTTTGAGATCATTTCACCATCTTCGTCATAAATATCACTGACGCCAAAATCTTTCACTGAATTCACTTTGGTTTCGCCAAAGTTTTTAGGTGGATTGTCTCGGTAGGACTTCAAAATATTTGCTATCTTTTGTGCACCGATAGCACCTTCGTAATAAATATTAATCATCTTCTCAGCAAAGAAGCCATGCTCTAGGTAAAGCCCATCTAAAGCCTCGATCACCGTAAGATTCTCTAACTTATAATAAGCCGCCATCTCAGCAAATAATATCGCTGCCGCATTTGCGTCTTTATCTCTGACGACATCATGAGCCAAATAGCCATAACTTTCCTCGCCCCCACACACAAAGTAAGTCGCATAATCCATCATGATATCGGCTCGAACATCTGGATCAGTCGTATCATAGTTTATGGCAATTCCTTCAGCCTCTTTATACTTAGCTGCCATCTCAGCTTCGTAATTGGCTAATTTTTTGCCGATCCATTTAAAGCCGGTTAAGGTATTAACAACTTTAAGGCCATGTGCTTTGCCGATGGCATCTTGCATAGGTGTTGTGACGAATGTTTTGATAAGTGCTGCATTTTCACTTCCTTCTTCAGGCAATACCTTACGCTCTTTCAGGGTTTTGATTCGGTAGTCTGCCAACAATGACCCGATCTGGTTTCCAGAAAGTAATTTCATTGAACCCTCTGTATCCCTTACGGCTACACCCATACGGTCAGCATCAGGGTCAGTAGCAATAACTACATCTGCACCGACAAATTCTGCTTTATCCAAAGCCATCTTCAAAGCAGAGGCATTTTCTGGATTAGGCGAATTCACAGTTGGAAATGCGGAGTCCATAATATCTTGTTCCTCCACGCTGTAGACATCGATCCCCATTTCTTCAAGTAATGGAACTGAAATAATTGCCCCCGTTCCGTGAATGGGTGAGAAAACAACTTTTAAAGGATCTGCATCAGCTGATGCTTCATTGGATAATACTTCTTTCAATAAGTTTTTGTAGGCATCATCAGCTGACTCACCTAAAGTCATCACGCCTTCTAAACTTTTTTCTAAAAATGGAATCGTTGCAGAAAGATCCACAGCATTCACCGCATCAACAATACTTTCTGCATGAGGGGCGACGACTTGTGCACCGTCATCAAAATAAACTTTAAAACCATTATCATGATATGGATTGTGACTTGCTGTTATAACAGCTCCACAATGAGCGTTATAATGACGCACCGAGAAACTCAACTGAGGGGTTGATCGAGCATCTTCAAAAATAAGCGCTTGTCCACCTAACTGTGTCCAAGTGGAAGCACAAAGCTCGCAAAAATGGCGAGAAAAATAACGAACATCATGAGCAATAACAAATCTAGGAATATCAATACTCCCTTTCGACTTTAGATATTCCGATACATAATGATAAAGCCCGATTGTTGCTTTGATGATGGTAAAATCATTCAAGACATTAGTTCCTACTGCTGGCTTTAATGGTCTACTTACTTCACCCTCTTCTAACTCATAGCTAGTAGAAATTCGACCAATGGTTCTTCCTCGCATTCCACCTGTACCAAAAGCAAGGTTACGATAAAATCGGTCATTCAATTCCTCCCAAGCATTTTCAGTGATTAATTCTTCAATCGAAGCTTTCACCCATTTGGGCATAAAATCCGACTCTAACCAATAACGGATATGCTCAGCTGAACTTTCAAATAATTCACCTTTTTCTTTGGCGGCTAACAATGCTTCTTTTAAACTCATTACTCTATTCTATAATTGTTCCTGATTCAATGGTTGGTTTATTTACACGACTATTCCATTGATTAATAAAATCATCTTTGTCCATAGCAAAGCGATAATTGATTTCAAATGTAAAATCTTTTGCCACATTTCCTTCGAAATCTATCCCCGTTGCACTGAGCCAACGGATCGCCTGCTTTAACTGATCATTCCGACAAGTCTCTGGTGAATCGACCCCTTCAGCATTCTTTACAGGGCTAAAATTATCATTTCGCAAGCCCTCGATAATCACTGGGTTTCTTGCTCTGGAAAGAGCATCAAAGACGAACATTTCAAACTTAACACCATTTGGGTTCTTAGATGATTCTTTGACCCCCGATCTATTGATAAACGGTATTTTCTTTAAGGCCTTATGATAAGGAAGTTTGTCTTCACTAGAAGGACTTCCCACCCGCTCAATAAATTCTCGATTAAATAAATGAATCGCTACACTTCCCGAACGAAACAGAATACCGCCTTCTTCATCAGATAGTTCCTGCATTGCATCGGGCATGTCGCTGTATTCAACAACAAGATTTTGCCCCTCATATTTACAAAACATACCGACCTTTTCCAAAGGATACGCCTTGGGAATCATTTTACTGGATAATTCCGATTGATTTAAAACATGGAATCCAATGAAGGCAGGATCAATGCAAGGAACTAATGGGTTATCGACTTGAAAATAACTCAGTACATCAATCCCTTCACTACGCATTTTTTCTATCGCCCCACTTTCCACGAGTGCTCTTAAAGAGCCACCATGGCCGTTAGGTGTCATAACTAACTGACCTTTTTCTTCGAGAAGCATTTTCCCATCT
>WTIG01000006.1 GCA_011522825.1 Puniceicoccaceae bacterium | reverse complement strand
AATTAAGGACTTTTAAAGGCGCGACCCAGATGTGAGTTAAACTTCTGAACCGCGCCCCTGAACAACGTCCACTAATCGTTCAGGTTGCCGCAGACATCAACTAGGTTAATGTACTGCGAAATTTTATCCTTGATCTTGTCAAACTCAAATCTCCAGCTTAAATCAATCAGTGTAATCATACTGTACCTTTCGTGGCAATCTTGAGCAATCTCAGATAGATCGTGCGTAGGTTTTTCGGAGAAGTTTAGCTCGCTACCTATATTTTCAGCAAAGTCCTTCAGGTCTTCGGCAGTTTTAAAGTCTCCAGCGCACATCTCCGTTATCTTGGCGGCGAACTCTTTCATCTTACCATCAACCAAATTGTCAGTAAATTCAGAATTAGAAAAGTTGAACTTCCTGACCCAATCGTACTGATTTTGGATTGCAACAATCTCTTCGCGATCAACATAAGATTGAATAGCGTTCAGCTTTTGGCACTTAGCATACACTTCAGACTTCAAGTGATCCCACAAGCTAATCCATTTTGGGTTAGATTTAGCTTTGTCAAGAGATTTTGAGTTCTTTTTGAATCCGTAAATTTTAGGAACTTCAAGACCAAGAGCTTCAGCTTTGTTTAAAAGACGATTTACTACTGCTGGGGTGTTCTGTCCACCGTATCGACCATAGCAGGATTCGTTGACGATGAAGAATCGATCAAGCTCAACATAAACACCAGAATCATTGTCTAAGTCAAGATCGATACTATCCCAAACATTCGACTTGGTATCACTGTAGCCTGTATGGGAGAGAGTTTCGCTATTTAAAACAAACTCTTTTGTCGTATGCTTTTTTGATCCTTTTCCGCCAGACGAGCGAGTACCTCCGTAACCAAAGTCGCTCAGAGGGCGTTTTGGAAGCTCGGAAAGCTTGATCATTTTATGGTCTAGACCGCGATCAGCAAGCGTTTTGCGAGCTTTTCCGTCACCATTGAATAATGCAGCAGCACCTTCATCTTGGAAGCTAATTAAAAATACTTTTTTATTTTGATTGAGAATCAAGTCTAAGATTCGACCCATGACTCCGCGACGATGCCCAAGATCATTTTCAATCACAACAGTATCTTTACTGCATGAAATATGACCACATTCTTCTGGCTTGTATCGCGTGGCGCGGTAGCTTTTAGTAAACTTATACAGTTCGATTCTATGACCCTTCAGGGGTTCGTGCATATCGCTATGGCAGTCGATATTGTCACCTTCTACAATCTTACCTTTCCAAGTAAGCTTACCCTTCAGCATGTTCCTGAAAACATACAAATGGCTAGTGGTGTCAAAAATACTACCATACAACTGTTTGGCCCCGAAAAGAGTATCAGCTTCTTCAAACTGTTTAGTAATTTCATCGGCCATCTCAGACTTAATTTTTCTGAGTTTGTTTTTGATGTTGTTGATGGTGAACTCGGTGTACTGTAGGTTTTCGCGGGAAGCAGAAACCTCAACGTCACCAATGTTCATGTCAATTATCAAATTTTCATTGACAACATCATCTAGACCCTCAGTGATTTCTTCGTCAGAAAAGTTCAACTTTCTTGCGGCAAGTGGGTAGCCGATGTTGCCCATTACAATGGTAGCACTGCCAGAGTAATAGCGATTGTCATTGCGATTCTCCCAACGCCATCCATCGCCTTGAACAAGAGTATCATAATTATCAAACTCAAAGGATGCGTTGTGAACCAGTGGTTTGACTTTAAAGAATGCAAGCAAAGTTTTAGCTTTTGCTTGGAAAACTTCAATGTCCTCATCTTTTACAGGCACTACAATTTCAATGCCGTTTTCTTCATCAGATTGTTCTTCGCCAAGCTTGCTGATCTGACCAACCTGAGAAGGGTCGATGTAAGCATTGTAGATATGCTTTGTTCCGTCGATGTAGGAGTTGATAACAAAATTGTCACCATAAGCAAACGCAGACTTGGAACCAATGCCAAGCATCCCTGTCATCTCATTAGAACTACGCTTGGTGGATTCGCCATAAAAAGCGTAAACATCTTGAATCTCATTATCACTCAAAGCTGAACCAAAGTCACGAACTTTGAGTTCTGGCTTTAGGCGGGTAGGAAGAAAAACTTCAATCGGACGATCAACGCATCCAGCTTCAACATGAGCATCATACGCATTGCAAGCGTACTCGCGAATTACCGCACCTTCCTTGTCGGAATAAAGTTGGTCGCGCAGGATTCCAAGAACATGATGAATGCCGCTGGCCTTGATTCCAAAGCTGACGTTTTTGGTTACACCGTTTGTTTCAACGGACTTTTCGGATTTAGTTTGTGGTATCATAGTGGACTGTAATGTTTAACTCTGTAGCTATACTAATCCGAGTTAACATTGCGGTCAACACTTTTTTAAGAAAAACTTTAAATTAATTTTTTCTTAGATACTTGAACATGAAAAACAAGGAAATGACGTTTAAGACGGCTACTATTACATAGGCTGCGATAGTCCACCAAAACTCAGACGTTTGAACAAAGAAGAATAGTGTCCAGAGATTCCAGACAGAGAAGAATATAATACTTAACTTACTTATGCCTTTGACATCCTTATCCTTGATCAAGGTTATCAGATTCAAAGCATAAAACACACTAGCGACGAAAATAAAAACACTATTTATTTGGTCGTAAACCTTTAGTCCCTCAATCATAATCTTTTATATCAGAAAATTCGCACTTAACGATTCTAACTGGATACACTGTCACTTTTGTGTTGTGCAATTCAACATATTTGTTAGCGTCTTCTTCTTTTTTGAAGTAAGCAATATGCTTCCAGTGTAGGTTGTTTAGTTGTTCTTCAACTTTATAGAATTTATTTCTCATGTTATTTTTTCCAGATACTATATTTTAAATCTTTTTTCATATCTTCAAAAGATGCCAAGACAGTGAGTTCCCTC
>WTIG01000212.1 GCA_011522825.1 Puniceicoccaceae bacterium | reverse complement strand
TATCCGTGCAGTAAAGACGACCTTAAAATTTTCTAAAAAGTATTTAATTTTGTTTTAAAAATTCGGATAAGCGTTCTGCAGTTTTTAGGCCAATGCCTTTTTGCTGAACTAAATCATCAATGGAAGCACGTTTTAAATTTTTGATGGTTCCATAGTGTTTCAGTAATTCAGATTTTCGATTGTCTCCAATGCCTTTAAAATCATCAAGAATGGACTCTTTTATTTTTTTGCTTCGTAATTCAGCGTTAAAATTATTGGCGAAATAATGTGCCTCATCTCTTAAATATTGCAGTAGTCTCAATGCGGGATTACGGAACGGCAAATTTAAATCAGGACGATTGTCTGGGAAAACGATCGTTTCATTTTTTTTCGCTAAACCAATCAAATAAGGTGGAGTTTGCTTAAGGACTTTGAAGGCTTTAATTGCTGCATGGACTTGCCCGATTCCTCCATCAATAACGATTAAATCTGGAAATGAATTCCCTTCTTTTTGTAAACGTTGATAGCGTCGAGTAACAACTTCTTCAATTGCCCGAAAATCATCATTTCCAATGAAGGATTTTATTTTATAACGACGGTATTGCTTCCGACTAGGTTTCCCATTGATGAAACAAACCATAGACGCTACGCAAAAACTTCCAGAAATATGGGAGATATCGAAGCATTCAATATGCTTGGGTAATTTACTTAAGGATAGCTCTTCTTTTAAAGTCGCTAAACTTTCCTTTTCTGTGATGTAGCCAATTAAGTTTCGCTCAAATTTTCTAGTTCGCTTTGAGGTTTGTTGAATGGCAATGATTTGATCTCTAAGTTCACTCGCTTTTTCATATTTTTGCTTTTTGGCGTAGGCCTGCATTCTTTCCTTTAATGCATCAATTGCACTGTTCGTATGTCCTTCAAGAAATTCACAAGCTTTTTCAACGCGTTCGCGATAGGCTTCTTCAGAAAGCTCATTTGGTAGATCGAATAAATCTGCGCGCATATCATCATAGAGTCGCCAAGTATTGTCGCCAATTTTTTTCGGATTAGCATCGTTTAATAAGATGCCGAATTTCCGTTTCATAATATCGAGTGTTTTTCGTAAAGATCCAGCATGGGGGAAAGGTCCATAGTATCGATAGTGTTTGTAGATTCGATTGCGAGTGAGACGAAATCTAGGCAAGGTTTCTTTAGGGTTCAGTTGAACTAGCAGAAATCGTTTATCATCTTTTAAACTGGTGTTATATTTCGGCTTAAATTTTTTGATTAATTGGCTTTCGAGTAGCAAAGCTTCGGACTCAGAATGAACACAATGATATTCGAAGCTAACTATTTGTTCCACCATTGCTTTGATTTTGGGCTGAGCAATTTGAAGTTTTTTAGAAGCTTGAAAATAAGAGGCGACTCGCTTTTTTAGGTTCTTGGCTTTCCCTACATACAATGCTTGTTTGAACTCATTGTGCATTACATAGACTCCAGGTTTATTGGGCAATTTCCTTATCGCTTCTTTTAATGCGCTGATTGTTTCTTGAGTCATTGGATGAAATTTTTTAATAAATTATATACCCCTCACACTTGCATTTAATTTTTATTCGAGAACCCTATTATAATGTCCAATTTGATTACAGTTGAAATCTTAAATATAGGAGATGAGCTATTATTAGGTATTCGTACTAATAGTCATTTAACCTATTTAGGCAAGCAACTGTCTTTATTGGGACTTAAGATCGATCACTGCCAAGTTGTTCCCGATAATGCGGATGCGATAAAGACTGCGTTTTCAATTGCGACTAAACGGGCAGATATTGTCATTGCGACGGGCGGCTTAGGCCCAACAGCTGATGATCTTACTCGTGAGAGCTTGGCAGAACTCTTAGAGCTTAAGTTGATTTACAATGACACTGTTTTTGATTCAATTAAAGAACGCTTTTTGAAATTAGGGCGTGAGGTTTCAGAAATTCACAAGAAGCAGTGCTACCAAATTGAGGGTAGCCAATTATTAAAAAATGACCGCGGTACCGCACCCGGCTTATTCGTTAAAGATACTGCCTGTGAGATTTTTTTACTTCCTGGCCCCACGCATGAATTGATTCCTATGTTTGAGGAGCAAATTGTTCCTTATCTAAAAGATAAGGTCTGCGCGCCAGAAGGGCAGACTTATATTCAGCTGAGAACCTGTGGCATAGGCGAATCTACAGTTGAAGAAGTTGTATCACCTGTTGTTAATCAATGGGGTTTTGTTGAGATCGCTTTTTGTGTTCATTTGGGGATAGTCGATGTTCGTCTAAGTCTTGCGGACAAATCAAAAAATAAGGATCACTTAAATCAAGTAGCCGATGCTTGCCGTTTAGCCCTAGGAGATCATTTTGTCGGTTATGGTGATATTTCTTTAGCTCAAGTCATCTTTCAAAAACTTAGGGGAAAGCAAAAAACACTAGCAGTAGCAGAATCCTGTACGGGAGGCTTATTAGGGAATGCCTTTACGGATATCCCTGGTGCCTCAAAAGTCTTTCAAGGGGGTGTAATTTGTTATGCGAACGAAGTTAAAATATCGCAGGTGAGTGTTCCTGAAGAGATTATTGACCAACACGGTGCGGTGAGTGGGGAGTGTGCAATTGCTATGGCATCTGGAGTAGCAGAAAATTTATCATCGGATTATGGATTGAGCATCACTGGTTTTGCTGGGCCGGAAGGTGGAAATAAAGAAAATCCAGTCGGGACAATCCATATCGGGTTTCATTCTTCATTTGGTATCTGGGCGAAAAGCGTTCGCTACTTAGGCGGACGGATGGACGTTAAAGCTCGAGCTGTGAATGCTGCTTTGGATTGGATGCGAAGATTGTTGATTCGCCAGGAGCAGACAGACATTGACGGATATAGCATCTAATTGGCTGACTAAAAGAAATAAGGCCTAAGAAGATAAATTTTTTTCTCGCTAGAGTCTTTCTAAATTTAAC
>WTIG01000091.1:1190-2942 GCA_011522825.1 Puniceicoccaceae bacterium | reverse complement strand
CTTGAATTTCTAAAGCTGTTCCAACCGAATCACCTAAAGGTTGATTCATATCAGTCACTAAGGCTACACAACGACGTTTCTTCATTGAGCGTACCACACGAGTGATAAAGCGAGCTAATTGTCTAGCTTGCTCGATATCACGAATAAATGAACCATTACCCCATTTTACGTCCACAACTAAACTTTCTGCACCTTCTGCTAGTTTACGACTCAAGGCACTTCCTGTGATAAGAGGAATACTTGGAATCGATCCCGTTTGCTGTCTAAGTTTATATAACATAGCATCCACAGGGGCGATTTCTTCATTCTGCTCAATGATAGCGCAACCTACCTGCTTCAGCTGACCTTTAAAATCTTTTATGCTAAGCTGAGGGTTAAATTTTGGAATAGCCGATAATTTATCTAAGTTACTAATAACATATTCTTCATCTTGCCCATTCATCGTTGGCATAACCACTCCTGCAGCTGCAGCTAGAGGGGCTAGAACTAAAGATGATTTATCGCCAACACCTCCAGTTGAATATTTATCGATTTTAGGGCGAGCGATATGCGTTAAATCTATCATTTCACCAGACAACATCATTTCTTCGGCAAAAACAGCGGTTTCCTGAGCGGACATATTTTGGAAATAAATAGCCATTGCTAATGCTGATTGTTGATAATCAGGTATTTCTTCGTCTAAAATCGAATCGACTAAATAACGAATTTCATCGTCTGAAAATTCACCACCATCACGTTTTTTTTCGATCAAGTATCGAAATGACGGCTTAATAAATTTGCGTGTACTTATTATTTTTTTGCGCATTTTGCTAAAGAAGGATTAATTGTGTGAAAAGACTATAAAAATGAGTCTCATGCAATGTAGCACAAGGCATACTGGGAATGCTTATTGGCATAAACTCCTTATTGCTAGCTTGTTGCGAAAAATTGTCAAGATTAATCACACCTAGATGCAATTTACTACTTGTCCAAACAACGATGTCTTCTTTACTTTCCTATTAATAAAATAAACTGCGTGCAGAAATAAAATTCATGGAAATCTCATTTAATCCAATCCAATCAATTGATAAGGCAATGCATTTGCTTTTCAAAAATGATGCGGAATTATCGCAAAAATTCAAAGACCCATTTGATCCGATTATACGTGCCGCAGATCCTAAATTTGCAGATTTTCAAGCTAATGGGATACTGCCTTTAGCGAAAAAACATCGCCTTAATCCAGTTCAATTAGCCAATGATGTTTGCGGGAAACTCATAGAATCTCAAGCAGTCGATTCTAATTTGATTGAAATATCAGTCGCTGGACCTGGCTTTATTAATTTTAAACTAAAAGCCTCTTATTTATCCAAATGGCTTGAAAACTTTTCGACAGCAAAATCAATTCAGGAGGAAACCGCACTATGCTTAAATGATGAAATAACCGTTATTGATTTCCCTAGTGCAAATACCGCTAAACAAGCTCATATTGGTCATCTAAGGCCGATGGTCATTGGTGAGTCCATAGCCCGCATACTTGAATTTTCAGGGGCAAAGATCATTAGAGACAACCATATCGGTGACTGGGGGACTAACTTCGGGACCTTGATTATGATTCTTAAAGAAAAAGGAATCCAGATAGCAGAGTTCGCAAACCCAAGCCAAGCACTCGAACTCATTGACAGTCTTTATAAAGAAGGCACTACCCTTGAAAATAAAACCCCTGAATTAAGAGATGTCTCAAGAAATGAGCTTTTAAAATTACAAAACGGTGAT
>WTIG01000091.1:0-1090 GCA_011522825.1 Puniceicoccaceae bacterium | reverse complement strand
CCCTGAATTAAGAGATGTCTCAAGAAATGAGCTTTTAAAATTACAAAACGGTGATCCA
The DNA here is from genome assembly GCA_011522825.1 of Puniceicoccaceae bacterium. Classification (GTDB taxonomy): domain Bacteria; phylum Verrucomicrobiota; class Verrucomicrobiia; order Opitutales; family Coraliomargaritaceae. The sequence goes on along the minus strand of WTIG01000091.1, from coordinate 1,032 downwards.
GAAAATACCCAAATCTGGCAATCCATTATTGATGTTTCAAACCAAGCATTTGAAAAACTTTTTGAGCAATTAGAGGTTAAGATCGACTACACATTGGGCGAGTCATTCTACAAAGATAAAGTTCAGCGTATTTATGATGAGCTTTTGTCACTTGAGATTGCCGAAGAGAGTGATGGAGCTTTAGTTGTTTGGCACAACGAAATTAAGAAATTTGCTAAAGATAATAAACGTCCCTTCCCTTTCAACATACGAAAAAAAGACGGGGCTTCAAATTACGCATCGACTGATTTAGCCACTATACTCTATCGGATTGAACACTTTAAAGCCGAGTCTGTCATCTACCTTACCGATTCAAGACAGCAAGACCACTTTGAACAACTTTTTCTTACCACAAAAAAATGGTTTCAAAGAAAAGACTATCCTCTGCCAAAACTTAAGCACGTTTGGTGGGGAACCATTCTTGGCAGTGACAACAAGCCAATCAAAACAAAATCAGGCGAATCGATTAAATTACAATCGTTGATCGATGAAGCTATTGAGCGAGCTTTAAAAGTAGTTGAAGAAAAAAATCCAGAATTATCCCTAGAGGAGCAAAGTAAGATCGCTAAGGCTGTAGGGATAGGTGCTTTAAAATATGTAGACCTTTCGTCAAATAGAACTCAAGACTACGTCTTTGATTGGGATAGGATGCTTAGCTTTGACGGAAATACAGCCCCTTACCTTCTTTATGTTATCGCTCGAATTAACAGTATATTTAAAAAAGCAGAAGTCAGTCTATCCGACTCTAGCTTAGAGGAATATTTTGCGGTCGAATCTGACTATGAAATTCAGTTAGCAAGAAAACTTATTCAATTTCCAATTACCTTAAATCAAACACTTTCAGACCTAAGGCCTCATTTCCTTTCTACTTACTTGTTTGAACTCGCTGGAGTCTACAATACTTTTTACAATAATGAGAAAGTGATTGATCCAGACTCATCGATTCAAAAACGCAGGCTCTCGCTTTGCCATAGAACGTATACTGTTTTGAGC
>WTIG01000063.1 GCA_011522825.1 Puniceicoccaceae bacterium | reverse complement strand
ATTGTAGGTGATGTAGGCTTCATCAATATTCGCATTCGTATCGTCCTCATTCTCATAATCGATATCGACTTGAGCAGTTACAGGTTCACCGTTATCAAACGTGAATTCAAACTGGATTTGATCGATTCCAGAGGTTGAATTACGGCCATTGTCGCCATCTGTATAGGACATATCGACAAATCCGCCCACTGACAAAGATTCTGTCAGCATGGTTTCGGCAAATGTGATACCTGTCATGAGTACAGATACAGCAAATAATTTTAATAATTTATTCATTATGTTAATTTGTTTTTATATGTTTGTTTATGTGTTTTTTGATTCACATCCCTTGAGATCAGGAGCATAAATACACCATGTGCGGTGCGTCCAATGCCCCTAAACTCAGTTGGGAAGCGAATGAAAAGAATGAAAATTGGAAAAATCTGGTTGTTGAAAATTTACGACGATGCCATTTTTCAATGAGACTCGGCCGTTCAATTGAGCGCTTTTATCCAAACGGATGAATCGCCCTCCGATTCCATAGAAAAAGACCTTATCCACACTGGGTTTCATTGACTTAATCCAACGAGGTGGATTGCCAAGAGCCTCAATAACCTCCCTCTGGGATATCCCCTTTTTGATCTGCGCCCACCGAGCAGGGTCTGTCCAACGATACTTCCTCCAAGCATTTTCCTTGGCTAGGTGCATACCAGTAGTCTGATCGCTAGGATGTGCATCCTTAACAATAGAAACAGATTCAACTCTCTCATACTGCTCTAAACGAGATTCTAAATTCGCAATGCGAATTTGGAGTTCATTAACAGCATTCACTAGTTTGGCTACAGAATCACTCGGTGCGGCTTGAGCATCCGATGCGTTCAATAAATTGACTGTACCACAAAGAACAAAGAGAATGAATGTAAGTGTAAAGATGAAGCCCGTATTCCCTGCGCGAACGCAGGATTCGCGAATAATAGGATTCATAATATAACGATAAATAGATAAGAAAATTGAGGATTTGCAAGAAAAAAATTAGGCTCTTTTCCCTAATTCAGATAAAGAAAAAATCTGTAGGATTTTCGGTAAAAAAATATTTTGAAACAATAAGGTCCGAGCTATTCTTGCATTTTTGGTAAAATTCAACACATAGAGAGTATGGCTTATGAGTTTACTGCATACCGAAAGGTTGAATTTTCGGATACCGATATGGCCGGACTGGTCCATTTCTCAAATTATTTTCGCTACATGGAAATTGCTGAACGAGATTTTTTCCAATCTTTAGGCGTGAGTTTAATTCAATCGATTCCAAATGACCTAGTCGGCTATCCGAGAAGTCGTGCCGAATGTAAATTTTCGGCCCCACTCCGCTTTGGGGATACGGTCAAAATACATCTAGCGATTAAGGCGATAAAAGACCGTGCGATTGATTATCAATTCCGTTTGTACCGTCACAGCGAAGAAGCATCTATTCCTGTGGCTAAAGGTCACATAACGACCATCTACACAGAACTGACAGAGGACGGAGAACTCCAGTCGAAGCCACTCCCTCAAGCCCTCCTCGATAAAATAGAAGAAGCCCCGCAATCGGTTCTTCGCCCAGAAAGCACGGAAGAAAATCGTTAATTAAAACGGATTGAATTAATATGGCTACTTATCGAGCATTGGTGACAAATGATGATGGGATTCATTCCCTTTTCTTACACCGTCTTGTCGAAGCGCTTCTTCCCAATTTTTCTGTTTGTGTTGCTGCACCTAAAAAAGAACAAAGCTGGATCGGCCGAGCAATCAGTCGCCATTCGGACATTCGAGTTGAAAAAAATGAGAATTTTTTCCCAAAAGAAGTCGAAGCCTGGAGCCTTACGGGAACTCCTAGTGACTGCGTTAATATAGCCCTAGGACACCTTGTACCAAACCCACCCGATATTGTTTTATCAGGAATCAACCTCGGTTATAATACCACCGAGATATTGATTTTAAGCTCAGGTACAATAGCCGGTGCTATAGAAGGGTCGCTTTGGGACATTCCATCCATTGCCTTCAGCCAAGCCATACCCAATGCACTGTTCTCTGAAATCAGTACGAAGAATGGACAAACGGATGAACGATTCAGTTCAGTGATACAAGCATCGGCAAATAAGGCGGCACAGCTTGCGCTTGATACGGTACAGAATCCCCCGAAAAAAGGGACGATTCTCAATGTTAATTTTCCTGATACCATGCATGCTGAAACTCGTATTGAAATGACTCAGCCCGCAAAAATTCATTTGGGGAGTCTCTATGAAGAAGCAGAAAAAGACACTTTTCGTTTTCAATATTCCGAAGGCAAACGACTCTGCAATCATTCAAATAGTGACCGAGATGCCTTAATGAGAGGCAACATAAGTATCAGTGAATTAGACTTCAGCCAAATCGGTCGCTCTCAATAATTTTTCGATTGTTAAACGCTGAAGAATCCTTTAACCTTGAAACATAATTATGTTACGCTCAGTACGCACAGCATTCATTACTGGATTATTGATCTTACTTCCCTTAGGAGTTACAGTATTTATTATTGGCATTGTTCTTGATCGTATAGGCAATCCTGCGAGCGAACTCTTTTTCAACTTTATTGATCAAAACATTCGGGAACTACCCACAGTAGAGATTCCTCTACAGCTTGTTTCTTTATTGATCGTATTTTTGATTATAACTGCACTCGGCTATTTTTCCCGAATCTTTATTGGGCAATTATTCTTAAGATTTTTTGAGCGAATTCTCACTCGATTGCCTTTGATCAGTCAGGTTTATAATACAGTCAAGCAACTGGTCGATACCTTTAGCCAACAGAAAAAAGCGGTCTTTCAAGAGGTTGTTATGATTGAATACCCGCGTAAAGGCATCTATGCCATTGGCTTTTTGACCAATCAGGCAAAAGGCGAAGTTCAGTCTCTAACTGGCGAAAACCTAGTAAATGTTTTCGTTCCGA
>WTIG01000054.1 GCA_011522825.1 Puniceicoccaceae bacterium | reverse complement strand
GTATGTGGACAATGCAGCTATGCAATTAGCGAGAGACCCAAACCAATTTGATGTCTTATTCACTGAAAATATGTTTGGGGATATTTTATCGGATGAAATGGGAGTGATTTGTGGTTCACTGGGTATGTTGGCCTCAGCCAGCCTTGGTGCTAGTAAAAATAGTTTAGACCTTCCCTTTGGCCTTTATGAGCCCTCTGGTGGCACTGCCCCAGATATTTCAGGACAAGGCATTGCTAATCCATGTGCGCAAATTTTATCTGGAGCCATGATGCTTCGTTACAGCTTTGGAGAAAATGAGGCTGCCAATGCGATTGAAGCTGCAGTGAAATCTGCCGTAACTTCTGGAAGCCGCACGGGCGATATTGCATTTGGCAATCAACCGATTTCCACTAAGGCTATGGGCGATGCGATTTTAAAAGCGATGCAATAATTTTTGAAGACCATGCAATCTGAAGCGATTAGACAATCTTTTCTCGATTTTTTTGAAGCAAAAAAACACACCGTAGTTGCTTCAGCTTCTTTGATGCCTACATCGCCCAATTTACTATTTACTAATGCAGGCATGAATCAATTTGTGCCCTACTTTTTAAATGAAACAGTCCCACCCTACACAAGGATTGCTAATTCTCAAAAATGTATTCGAGCAGGCGGTAAACACAATGACCTAGATGATGTTGGCTTTGATACCTACCACCACACATTTTTTGAAATGCTTGGAAACTGGTCCATCGGTGATTACTTTAAAAAAGAAGCCATCGAATGGTCATGGGAACTTTTAACAGAGGTATGGGGATTCCCTAAAGAAAGACTTTACGCTACGGTTTACAAACCTGAGGCCAATGACCCTTCAGAATTTGACCAAGAAGCTTACGATTATTGGGAAGCCATATTTAAGAAAGAAGGACTCGATCCCAAAACCCATATTCATTACGGAAATAAAAAAGATAATTTTTGGATGATGGGTGAAACTGGCCCCTGTGGTCCGTGTTCAGAATTGCACATTGATTTAACGCCTGAAGGAGATACACAAGGTTCGCTTATCAACAAAGACTCTCCTTGGTGTATTGAAATCTGGAATCTTGTTTTCATTCAGTTAAACGCAACTGTAGATGGAAATTACCAAGCTCTACCCGCCAGACATGTAGATACTGGAATGGGCTTTGAGCGAATTGCTGGCATTATAGCAACCACCCAACAATTCACGGATTTTTCTAATCCACCCAGTAACTATAACAGCGATTTATTTAAGGCACTTTTTGATACCATAGAAAGCATGTGTTCCCATAAATATGCTTACACAATGCCCGAGAGCCGTACCTTTAAAAATGAAGCTGAATCCAACGATTGTGCCTTTCGTGTCATTGCTGACCACATAAGAACGCTGAGCTTTTCGATAGCTGATGGGATTATTCCAAGTAACGAAGGTCGTAATTATGTCTTAAGGCGTATCCTCAGACGGGCTATTTTATTTGGTAGAAAACTTGGATTACCTGCAGGTTTCTTTACTAAATTATCCAAAACATTAATTGAGCAAATGGGGACTGCCTACCCTGAATTGATTGCCCAAAAATCTACGATTGAAAAAGTCTTAGCCAGCGAAGAGTCTGCTTTCAACAAAACCTTAGAACGTGGCTTACAACTTTTTGAAAAAATGAGTGCAAAAGGTACCATTTCTGGAGAAGAAGCCTTTACGCTCTATGATACTTATGGATTTCCTTTTGACCTTACCGCACTGATTGCTGAAGAACGCAAAATTTCCATTGATAAATCAGGCTTTGATTCATGCATGAATCAACAAAAAGAACGTGCACGCTCATCTCAGAAAAAAGAAGTTGTTTTGACAGCCGAAGATGGCGAACTGGCTAAAACAGAGTTCAAGGGATTCGATCTAGGCAGTGATCCATTTTCAGCAGAAATACTTTCTGTAGAAAGCATCGATGAAGATACTTCCGCCATCATCCTTGAAAAAACCATTTTCTACGGAGAAATGGGAGGCCAAGTAGGCGATACTGGGACTTTAACGACAGAGAATGGAACCGTGTATTCTGTTTACGATACCCAAGTTAAAAACGGAATATATCTGCACTTAGTTAAAACCAAAGAAACTCTAAAGGGTACTGTCTCGTTAAAGGTTGATCTAGACCGAAGGCTATCCATACAGAGACATCACAGTGCAACCCACCTCCTTAATTGGGCCTTACGTTCGACCTTAGGCACACATATCCAACAAGCAGGTTCTTATGTTTCAGGAAATCGTCTCCGTTTTGATTTTTCTCACTTTGAAGCCATCGACCGAAAAACACTTCAATCCATAGAGCAGTCTATCAATGAAAAAGTCCTTGAAAATTCATTAGTCGACACATTTGAAGTGGCTTACAAAGACAAGCCAGAGGACGTGGTCGCTGTCTTTGGAGAAAAATACGGCGATCAAGTCCGAGTTGTAGATATTGGAGGTTTCTCCAAAGAACTTTGCGGAGGAACTCACGTTCAAGCAACTGGTGAAATTGGTCTTATAAAAATTCTCTCAGAATCAGGCATTGCCGCTGGCACACGAAGAATTGAAGCCGTCTGTGGAGAAACCGCTTACACTTTAGCTGAAGAACGGTTCTCTCAAGTCGATGCCTTAGCCAATAAGTTTAATTGCGCTACGGAAGAATTAGTAAACCGTGTAGATGCTCTAATAGATTCCAAAAAACAATTAGAAAAAGAGCTTAAACGCTTTCATCAAAAATCACTTTCTGAGCAAGTGGATAAACTAGCTAAGGAGGCCGAAATTATTGGAGACAAGGTTTCCTATGTCCACAGTCTTGTAACGATATCTGATAGCAATGACTTAAGAAATCTGGCTAATCAAATCTTAACTAAACTGGATTCAGGCTTAGTCCTAATAGCTTCTAAGTACAATGGAAAAACACAAATCTGTTCAGCTCTTTCTAAGGAGGCAATTGAACAGG
>WTIG01000123.1 GCA_011522825.1 Puniceicoccaceae bacterium | reverse complement strand
CTGTGGTGGTAAGTCGTCAACGGACTAGCAGGAGATGGAGGTCCTATTGCGAATCGTCGTCATGATTATTTTCTTACTGGTTGTTTTGGGTGCTGCTTTTGCTACAGCCAAGTCGCTCTTCAGCTCAAAATCAGGAGGGATTTAAACAAATAAACCGACTGCACTTCCACTAGAGCTTGAAAATGGACTTATCTTGGGGAGACGCCGCTCAAATAAGCAATTCTAATAAATCGGGCGCACCAGCCACCGGCAATACGCAACCTTGGCAGAATTTTCTCTTTGACTTGTGATATGCCTTGATTGACACCGAAAAAAAAATAAATTCGTATATCTTTGGCACCTAAAAGTTTGTCTATACGTATTGATGATCATGGCAGGAAGCCTTTTGGATTGTCTTTGTATTGACAAAACATGATTGCATCTATACGAGCAGCCATAGACATATCTTAATTACGAGTTCATGATAGGGAATGACTAATTAGACGAGCCTTAAGCTTGGTTCCATGGTATTTGGTAGTTTTACTTCACTAAATACGACCTTCGATGGGGATATTTCAAGAATTTTTAGTGCCAAGGATCTTATAGACAGTTTAAATAATAATTTTGATTACCAATACGACGCCTCAGAAGTAGTTTTTGCTGATTTTCAGCATGCAAGTGTCAGAACCGGTCAACTTCCTCAAGCCAATCAAAGCAAGGAAGATTACTTAGGCTTTTTCCCTCCAGACAACGGATCGTTGGAATTTAATATTCAAAACGATGGCGTTGTTTCCGATTGGAGAAATGTCCAAGAAGGGGATTCGATGCAATTTGGTATTACCCCACAATGGAATTTCCAACAAGAGAGTCAAGAAGGGATAAAACATGAGGATTTTTCAAGTCCAAATGATCTCTTATTCCGTTTTGTTCCTAGCGCAGAGGGTAATACTATTTCTTTGACCGATTTTTTTGAAAAAAATGGATATGCAGAAATATTTGGATTTGATTTAGATTTTAGACAGTCAAATCGTACTGAAACTAGCGTAGCTTTAGAGGAGGTTTCTAATCCGGAGCCTGTCCAAGAAGATCTTGCTGATGTGGTTCTAAAGACTACCAATTCAGCAGCACAGTCCTATGGCGTGGGGCAAGCTGTAGGTATCAGCGGATCTGAAGCTTATGTGCATGGAGATTTAAATGTCTATGCACCAGTGAGGGGTTCGGTATCATCGGCAGCATCAGGAGTTACAACAAATAGTTCTGCGCTGACTGAGGCTACTAGTTTTGGTGGCATATTTGGAGGCTCAATTGAGAATTCTGAGTCTGATAATTTGGCATTTAGAGCGGCTGGAGATCTAAATACTGTCACTGATGTCATTTCGTCTGCTTCATCATTCTCTGATACAAAATCAGATCTATCATTTGCTCCAGTAGATGCCGAAGCACATACACGGGTTGGTATTAAGTTACCACCTGATGGGAACATTGATCAATTGCTGAACCCAGCAATTGGTGCTTTTGGGATCGCCAATATCGATATGGTTAGTGGTGACAATTTGCAAATGGCTGCAGATGTTCTTTTAGGCGCAGATGCGTCTGCGATAAGTACTGAAGGAAAGGCCAGGTCCATTATTGAAGTTTCCAAAGTTAGTGGACTTGAAAATACAGCAGCATTTTCAAGTAATGACCTCAACGTCGTAGGAAAAGCCGGAGCAGAATTAAATTCCACTTCATACAGTGATCTTGGATCTGCAGAAGCTATAACTCTGATGAATGAGTCGATGGGAATTGTTGCAAGAACCGATGACACCGGTGAATTAATCAATAATGGTGCTGGAATTGGCGGAACTACATCAACCCCTATTATGTCAGGTGGCAATCTGACAATTTCAACAGGTTCGCGTCTAGAAGCTTCTACGCAATCTGTAATTATCGGGGATGAAAAGCGAGATCTATTCGAGATTGAGGCTGGAGATCAAGCGATTTCAAAAGCTGATCTGGGTGATGCATTTGGCCTATATAGTGACAAATTGATGGGGCTGAAAATGAATGCTGCTGGCCGCATGGATCTTGACATAGAAAGCGAAGTTGACATTAATACAACAGCGAATGCAATATTTGGCGATGCAAAATCATCAAGTCTCATCTCACAAAATAATGGTGCTTACAATGCTAATATTAGTTCCGGCAGTAACGGTTCAATAGATTCTGACAGTTTAACTCATATCATCACTTCTGCTCATACTATTCTTGGTGATGCAGAAGCATTCGGCACCGCTAAGAATACATCAGCAGTCGGAGCATCTCAATTCGATTTTGCTGGCTTGGAAGCAGATATTGATGCGGAATCGACTTCGATAGGTGAAAGCCGAGCAATCAGCAACAATGGTGTTGCTGAATCTTCACTTGCTCTTAGTACTATGGGAATTAATGGGTCTAACCATCTAGATATTGAGGCTACTGTCAGAGGAGCACAACTTATAAATGCAGTTGCCTCTAGTACGGGTTTCAGTGAATCTGCTGCTGTTTCTGGAAGTGCTTCTAGGGATTTAGTTAGCTCAACTACAAATCAAGAAGCACTTGGTTTGAATAATTACTCAATTCAGACTGATAGTATTCTTGAAATTATTTCTTCCGCAGATGTACACTCTGGAGCCAAGTCAAATTTTGGTACTACTTCGATTTAGCATCTCTATTAGACAATCTGAGTATCTTTTCTTTGCCTCAAAGTGATAAGGATTAAATAAAAAACTTATGAGCAGAGCTGTAAGACTTTTGATTACTTTTCATAGCTTGAGTTAAAGCAAGAATCAATTCTATGCGCTATTAAGCAAGAGCTCAAATATAGCAGTTAAATGCAGTAGAACACATTAATAATGTCAAGGGTTGTACAGGCTTTGTTCTTTGAGATGGTGGGCAGCTTCTGGCCGATGCGTATTGTTACTTGATCTACGCGACAAAAACGACAGCTAGAGGTTCAAGACACTCATTTGGTCCCCCTGCCTAGTGCG
>WTIG01000172.1 GCA_011522825.1 Puniceicoccaceae bacterium | reverse complement strand
AATTAGTACTTATTCAGCTCAAATGATAGAGTGTGATCTGGGTGATCAACAAAAACTTCAAGAACTGCTCTTTCAAGAATGGCCAGACGTATTGATCAACTGCTCAGAAGAAGGGATTGATGAAGAAAAAATGGCGAGTTCTAACACTCATTTACCTAAGTTTTTATCACAATTAACCCACCACCTTGGCACTCGATTCATTCACATTTCAAGTAATGCCATTTTTGATGGCACAAACTCTGATTACTATCGCTCTACCGACACACCAAATCCAGAAACCTTTTACGGACAAACAAAATTGTTGGGCGAAAAAGAAATTCTTAAAAATAGTAGCTCAAATCCCTTAATATTAAGGATTCCTGAAATACTATCCTCTGAATCCATTACCTGCCAAAAAAGCTTTAATCAAAAAATCATGCAGACTGTTGAGTCCAAGCAAGTCATTGAATTAACCAACACTTCGCATTTTCAACCAACTAGCTCAACAAATATTGCCGATGTGATCTTAGAGCTCAGCGAAAGAAAGGATCTCCACGGGATTTTTCATTGGGCAGGAAGCGAAACAATAAGTGAGTATGACCTCGCTACTCTAATTCTAAACAGGGCAAATGTAGAAAACCCACAAGATTTCATAAAATTGAAGGATGATTCAATGAAACGAAATTTTTGCATGGAGTTACAGCCATTAAAAAATAAACTAAAGACTAAAACTTTAAGCTTAAAAGAAATCTTTGAAGAATTAGACTATAAAGAACCCCTTAAATTCAACTAATTGATCCCAAGCACTAATGCCGTCTAAAGACAAAGAATTCGTACACCTGCACGTACACACTGACCATAGTTTACTAGATGGTTGTGCGAAAATAGACCGACTTTGTGAGCGCGCTGAAGAGTTAGGAATGAAAGCACTTTCTATAACGGACCACGGAGTTCTATATGGATTAACTTCTTTTTTCAAAAAAGCCAAAAGCCATGGCATAAAGCCACTACTGGGATGTGAAATTTACTTAGTGTATGAAAACCAATTAGGCAAAGACAACGAAGCTAGGTCGGTCCAAAAAGCTTACCACATGGGGCTTTTAGCCAAAAGCTTCAAAGGCTATCAGAATTTATGTAAAATCATATCTAAGGCACATACAGAAGGCTTCTACAAAAGACCCCGCACTGACTTAGATACTTTGGCCAAGTATAGCGAAGATTTAATCGGATTTTCAGGCTGCTTAGCCGCTGTTATACCAAGATTATTATCGGAAAATAATTTTGAAGCTGCTCGTGAAGCCACCGCCAAATTTATCGATATATTTGGCAAAGAAAACTTCATCATAGAACTTATGGATCATGGATTAAGTGATCAGAGAAAGATCATTCCCGACCTCATTAGTTTAGCTTCAGAATTTGGATTAAAAATCGTAGCGACAAATGATGTTCACTATGTGAATGAAAAGGACTGGATGCCACATGACTCATTATTATGCATACAAACAGGTGCTAAATTAAATGATGAAAAACGCATGCGTTATGATGCGAATCAGTTTTTCTTAAAATCTAGAGAAGAAATGGAACTGATTTTTAAAGAATGCCCAGAATCCATTACTAATACAACCGCCGTTGCAGAAATGTGCGATGTTGAGCTTCCATTTGGAGAAAATCACTACCCTGTCTTTGAAGCTCCCAAAAGTCTCGAATATACTAAGGATGATATAAATTTTAATCGCATCACAGATATTTATGTAGAAAAGAAAAATGAAGTATTAAAGCGTGATGGAAAACCCCCGATCGCTTTATCCTCTTCAGAAAAATCAAAGTTAAAAAATAACGGACTATACTTATTTGATTTATGTAAGAAAGGCTTAGCTGAACGCTATAATATCGACTATGATGGGACTCAAAAAAACCCGCAAGACTTTGACGAAAAAGCGAACGATATCTGCAAACAATTAGACTATGAATTAGCCATTATTTCGGGTACTGGATTCGTCGATTACTTTTTGATCGTTTGGGACTTTATTCGCTGGGCCAGAGAAAAGCGAATCCCGGTCGGTCCTGGGAGAGGTTCAGGTGCTGGCTGCTTAGTCTCTTATATTTTAAAAATAACGGATATTGATCCATTAAAGTTTGGCTTACTTTTTGAACGTATGCTCAACTTAGAGCGTATCTCTCCACCTGATTTTGACGTTGATTTCTGTATGCGTCGTAGAGACGAGGTCGTTGAATATGTTCGTGAAAAATATGGCGAAGACCGAGTCGCTAACATCATTACCTTTGGTACTTTTGGGGCAAAAATGATTGTACGAGATTTAGCTCGAGTGAATAACATAGAATATTCTGTAGCGGATAAAATCGCAAAGATGATCCCTGACGAATTGAATATCACTCTTAGCGATTCAGTTAAGAAATCACAGGAATTGGCTAAAGAGGTCAAAACCAACCCAGTAGCTAAAAAAATCATAGAAGAAGGCAAGGTCATCGAAGGAATGATTCGAAATACAGGCAAGCATGCCTGCGGTATCATTATTGCCGACCAAGACATCACTGACCTCATTCCTGTTACTATGCAGGAAGGTGCATTGACCACTCAATATCCTAAAGGCCCTTCTGAAGATTTAGGCCTTTTGAAAATGGATTTCCTTGGGCTCAAGACACTCACCATCATAAGCGATTCAGAAGCATATATTTCAAAGACAAATCAAACTAAATCATTTGATGTAGAAAAAATATCCTTAGAAGATGAAGCCACTTTTAATTTATTAAATAGCGGAAAAACAACGGGCGTTTTCCAACTTGAATCTTCTGGTATGCAAAAACTGTGTCGTCAAATTGGACTCAGTTCATTCGAAGAAATTATCGCCTTAATTGCATTGTATCGACCAGGCCCAATGCAATTCATTCCTCAATTCATTAAAGGAAAAAAAGATCCTGAATCAGTTCATGTTCCACACCCACTTTTAGAAGAACTTGTACAAGAAACCTACGGCGTATTGGTTTATCAAGAACAAGTTATGA
>WTIG01000035.1 GCA_011522825.1 Puniceicoccaceae bacterium | reverse complement strand
GCTATCCAAGATTTAGAATCGCCCGATAGAGTTTTAATTGGCGGCGATCCAACAAAAGAGGGTCAAGATGCTGTTGCCCAGTTAGTCAGTATTTACGAAAATTGGGTGCCAAGGGAAAAGATTATTACTACCAATGTATGGTCATCTGAATTATCGAAACTGACGGCGAATGCATTTCTAGCCCAGCGAATTTCATCGATAAATGCAATATCCGCTCTATGTGAAGCGACAGGCGCTAATGTGGATGAGGTGGCACATGCAATTGGGACTGACGAAAGAATTGGTCCAAAGTTTTTGAAAGCCTCTGTTGGATTTGGCGGCTCATGTTTCAAAAAAGATATTTTGAATTTAGCCTACATGTGTGAGCATTTTGGATTACAAGAAGTCGCTGATTATTGGAACAGCGTTATTGAAATGAATGATTATCAGAAAAAGCGTTTTTCTGCCAATGTTTTGAGTCATTTGTTCAATACGGTTTCGCATAAGAAGATCGCTTTGTTTGGATTCGCATTCAAAAAAGATACGAATGATACGAGAGAATCAGCCGCTATATCCATCGCCAGTGATTTATTAGCAGAGACCGCGAATGTAGTGATTTTTGATCCAAAAGTAAGTGAAGCTCAAATTCGGAAAGACTTAGACGTAGCCGAGGATAACGAAAAAGTTTGCATCGCAAAAGACCCATACGAGGCAGCAGAAGAAGCCGATGCGATATTAGTTTTAACAGAATGGGATATGTTTAAAACGCTCGATTTTACTAAGATTTATAATGATATGCGTAAACCCGCTTTTATCTACGATGGAAGAAATATTTTAGATATAGAAGCGCTTCGTCATATAGGGTTCGACGCACAAAGCATAGGACGCTCTTAAAAATACTTTATGATTATTGAACCTAAAATTAGAGGATTTGTTTGTATCACTGCGCACCCTGAGGGATGTGCCAAGAAAGTTGCCGATGAAATCGCAATAGCCAAGGCCAGTTCAATCGAATCGGGTCCCAAAAAAGTTTTAGTCATAGGTGCCTCTACGGGCTATGGATTGTCATCTAGAATCACCGCAGCTTTTTCATGTGAAGCCAGTACTTTAGGTGTCTTTTTTGAGCGCCCATCATCCAATGGAAAGCCCGCAAGTGCAGGCTGGTATAATACAGTTGCCTTTGAAAATGAAGCTACGGCAGCCGGCCTTTATGCAAAGAGCATTAACGGAGATGCTTTTTCTAATGAGATAAAAGAAGAAGTCATTCAAACAATCAAAGAAGATTGGGGAACAGTGGATTGTGTTATTTATAGTTTGGCTTCTCCGAGAAGGACAGACCCAACCACTGGAAATACTTACAAATCTTGCTTAAAGCCAATCGGCTCTAGTTTCAGTAACACAAGCTTAGATACGAATAAAGGATTGGTAGAGAGTGTTTCTATCGAACCAGCCAATGAGGAAGATATTGAAAATACGGTAAAAGTAATGGGTGGAGAAGATTGGGAACTTTGGATGGAGGCCTTATCGAATGCAGGTGTTTTAAATGAAGATACTAAAACTGTCGCTTATTCCTACATCGGTCCTGAAGTTACTTGGCCCGTTTATAAAAATGGAACTATTGGAACCGCCAAATTAGATGTTGAGCGAGCGAGTCGTGCGATTCATGAAAAATATGGTATTGAGGCCTATGTCTCAGTGAATAAGGCAGTCGTGACTCAAGCCAGTTCAGCGATTCCTGTCGTGCCTTTGTATATTTCTATTCTCTTCAAAATTATGAAGGCAAAAGGGACGCATGAAGGCTGTATTGAGCAAATTGTCCGTCTGTTCAAAGATCGCTTATATGAGGGAGAACTCAATTTAGATTCTGAGGGACGTATTCGAGTCGATGACTGGGAAATGGATCCAGATATTCAAGCTGAAGTTGCATCTATTTGGCCGAGCGTGACTACGGATAACCTAAGAGAGGTTTCTGACTTTGATGCCTATCAGAAAGAATTCTTGGAATTGTTCGGTTTTGGACTTGAAGGTATCGACTATTCTCAAGACGTAGAAGTCGATCGACCTATACAAAGCTTAATCAGTTAACGGCTAAGTTTAGGAGCTATTGCAATCTGATTAAAACGGTGGCTCCTCATCGAGCACAACATCGCTATTAGCTGAGTTTGAAGATTCGTCTGCTGCTCCGCTTGATTGTTTTGCAATTTTCCATGCATTCAAATTAACGAAATGCTTATCGTTCCATTCTCGGCAACTGATGTCAAAATGTACGGTTACTGTATCACCTGCTTTTACCGATTCCAATAATTCGATTTTATCTTTTAAGCAGCCAAAAATAATATTCTGCGGGTATTTATCGTTTTCAGTAGTCAGTAAAAATTCTCGTTTTTTGAAATCATTGGCAAAAGTTTGCACTTCAAAGACTTCTTTTATCGTTCCTGTAATATCAAATGGCATAAGTGTATTTATTGGTTAAATGTCTTTTTATAAGGCAGGAATTTATTCTTTCAAACGAATAATGAGGAAAGAGCATTGACAGAAATAAATTTTTTGATGGGTTAGGAGTTTCTTTACGGGGAGTAGCGCAGTCTGGTAGCGCATCTGGTTTGGGACCAGAGGGTCGCAGGTTCGAATCCTGTCTCCCCGACCATTTTACCCAAAGCTAATGAATAAGCAATGGTTTCGGTAATTGAGAAGCGCTACTTGGCAACTATGTCTTCTGTATGCCGACTATAAGCTTTCTTTATTCGGCTCAATTGAAATAAAGATAAACGAGGCTACTAATCCGGCTAAAACTTGGATTGCTGAGTATATGGCGAATAATTTTAGGTCAATTACCTGATGAATTAATAGCCCGATATTAACCGCTGGGTTAAACGAAGCCCCTGATACGGAGCCAACTGAGAAAGCCCCTGTGGCAACCACAAAGCCAATCGCAATACCGTAAAATCCATTGCCTGCGTTGTCTTTAGCCACTGCCACGTTTAAAATGACCCAAACTAAGGCGAAGGTGAATAAAAATTCGCTCAGTAAAGCTGGAACTAATGCAAAGCTTTCGGAATGCTGTAAACCTGCCCCATTATCGACAATCGCCTGAAAAGGCATGGGTGCTATGATTGAAGCAGCATAGGCGGCAAGAGCGGCACCTGCGATAACAACTATACAATATAAGAGTGATTCTTTTGGAGCTTGATTCTTGGTTATGAAAAAAGCTGCAGTCACTGCAGGATTAAAATGGGCTTTAGAACGAAATCCTGAGGCAAAGACAATAGCCGTGAGTCCGAGTCCTATAGCTACAGGTGCTAAGTCGCCGGCAAATCCTGCCACAGCGGACAAACTAATAATCAAATAAAGGAAGAATGTTCCTATAAATTCAGCAGTGAGTTTAGCTTTCATAATGAGTGTGTTTAAAATTATTGTGCGTCTCTGTACCCAGAAACATAGGCTTCAAATACAAGTTTAATTTGGTCACGAATCCGACGAAAGGCATCCATTTCTGATTCTCCTTCTTGAATTGCGTGTGGGGGGTCTTCAAAAGACCAATGATAGCTTTTCGGTGAGTTTGGAAATACAGGGCAGGCTTCCTTTGCGTTATCGCAAACAGTGATTACAGTATCGATACCCGAGTTTAAATAGAGGTCTAAGTGGTCTGAAGTATGATGGGCGATATCAATGTTAATTTCTTTCAAAGCTTCAATCGCTAATAGGTGAACCTCTCCTTTAGGATTGGATCCAGCAGAAAATATCTCAAAAAGATCATTGGCAGAATTTCTTAGAATGCCTTCCGCCATATGGGAGCGGCAGGAATTTCCAGTACAGAGAATAAGAATTTTAGGTTTCATTATGATTTGCTTAAAAGAGTTTATTATAGATGAAAAGAAAAGAAATTAGGGTGAAAAATACAATCCCTATATAGCTAGTAATTTTTATCCAAGGGGCTGGTTGATGTTTTAGGGGAACATTTGAGGCCGTGATAACTTTGAGGTTTATCCAAGCTAGAACGGGCGACGATAAGAAAGCAACGGTAGCAGCAAAACTGAGCAAGGACATTAGATTCTTTACAAATACCAACAGAATAAGGGATGCCGCTAAAGCATAGATGAGCAGCATTAAAGAATAGTGCTTTTTATCGACGCAGTTTGATTGATTAGAGGAGTTGTTTAACAGAGCAAAGCTCGTGGCTAGAGAACGGGGGTAGCCGTCAAGGCAGGTCAGTGTTGTGCTCAGCATAGTAAAGAACGCTGCGATTATGATAATGGGTTTAGCAAATGCACCGATGGAATTTGTGTAGAGTTCAATGAACTGTTTGGAAAATTGGATACCGCTTTGGGGAATCTGCGCACCTGTTTTAAATATTGTTAATGCCCCTAGGGCTAAAAATAAACAGGCCAGCAAAGTGGTGATTCCGTAGCCAATTGAAAAATCAATCGCAACTTCCTTTGGAGTAGCTTTGTGCTGAGTTTGTGCTTCTCGGCTATGCATCCAAAGTGACGACCATGTTGATAAGTCAATGGGGGCTGGCATCCAACCAAGAAGGCTGACAATAAAAGCTAGAGATGTCAGTGTGTAAGGATTAATCTCCGCCTGTGTATCGATGACCGTATTTGGGCTTTGGTTAAAGAAAGCAAGCACTACGGCAACGATTGTACAAGCTGTTAAAATTAAGATAATCCATTTAGACAAGCGATCGAGTACCGCATAATTTCCGAAGTAAAGAATGCCGGATAGGATTAGGAAAATAAGAATGGTCAGATGCGTTAGCTCTAAATTCAAAAACCCTAAAAACGGCATACTTAAGGATGCCGTGAGCATGCCCACGGCAGCTATGTTTATACTTCCTGTGAGTAAATTAATGACAATAAAAGTATTTAAATAGATGGAACCTTGTCGTTTGTACCCAGATAATAAACTTTCCCCTGTGCTTGCTGTATAATGTTGCCCAAAATAAAAGAAGGGGAATTTTAAAAAGTTAGCCAGAAGAACAAGTCCGAGTAATGTCCATCCATATTCTGCCCCTGCACGAGTCGCCCAGACTAAATGAGAGCCTCCAATCGCTGCACAAGCAATTAAAATGCCGGGGCCAAGGGTTTTGAGTAGATGTTCTGATTTAAGCATTTATTTGATTCGTGAAGTTATGTCCTTGGAATAAAAAATAAAGCTAGAATTTTTAGAAATTCAAAAAATGACCATCAGCTTCTTGAAAATTAAATGGATATTTTTATTGTGAGAGAACGATGTTTCTATTTCGCTAGTAGAAGATTCGATCACAGATACAGCGTGTCGAAATATATGAAAATACTTAGACTATGGCAAAAGATTGGTTAGATGGAATTGAAGAAAGTTATGATGTAGTCGTTATTGGCTCGGGATTAGGTGGATTAACCAGTGCAAACTATTTAGCTAAAAATGGGCATAAAGTATTGTTGCTGGAACACCATTATCAATTTGGAGGATTGGCGACTTGGTTCAAGCGTCCTGGCGGGCATATTTTTGATATTTCGCTCCATGGCTTTCCATATGGTATGGTTAAATCCTGCCGTAAATATTGGACTAAGGAAATTGCCGACTCGATTATTCAATTAAAGGATGTCCGATTTATTAATCCGCAGATGGATGTTTGGACAAGTTTTGATCGTGAAGATTTTACTAAAATATTGGTGGAAGATTTTGGAATTGAGCGAGAAAAAGTCGAAGGCTTTTACGAGCACCTTAGGCAGATGAATTTTTACGATGACAATAAGCAGACGACAGGCGAAATGTTTGAAGAGTTTTTCCCAGGTCGTACCGATGTACATCGTTTATTAATGGAGCCTATTTCTTATGCTAATGGTTCGCATGTCGATGATCCTGCAATCACCTATGGGATTGTCTTCTCTAATTTCATGAACAAGGGAGTTTTTACTTTTCAAGGCGGAACAGACACCTTGATTAAAAAAATGGTGGCGGAACTTAAATCAAATGGCTGCGAAGTCCGCAAATGCGCGCTAGTTGAGGCAGTGAAAGTTGAAAACGGACAAGTAGTCGCTGTGCATGCTCGGAGTCAAAATACTGGGGGTGTTGAATTCCCAGTAAAAGAGATTCAATGTCGTGCTGTACTATCCAATGCCAATGTTAGAAATACAATTCAGTACTTAGTCGGGGAAGAGCATTTCAATGAAGCTTATATAAATGAGGTAAAAGCGGTTCGAAATAATACCAGTTCTTGCCAAGTTTATATGGGGATTAAAAAAGGTGAAACCATTCCTAATATCGGTGACTTAGTGTTTACCTCCAAGGCTGAAGAATATTCAATTGATGAACTGACATCGATTAAAACAAGCAGTCATACCTTTTCACTTTATTATCCAGAGACTCGTCCACACCTAAAAGAAAAACGCTATTCGGTTGTTGCTTCTTTAAACAGTCGTTGGGACGAATGGGATGCGCTTTCAGAAGAAGCCTATGAAAAAGAAAAGGAACGGATTTGTGAAGAATGCCTATCGAGCTTGGAGTCCTTTATCCCCGGGGTGCGTGATAAGATAGATCATATTGAAGCAGCGACTCCTAGAACGGTGAATTATTATACAAAATCGATGCAAGGGACTTCCTTTGGGACAAAATTTGAAGGCCTGAAGGTCTCTATGGAATTGTCTGATCAAATTAGTGGCCTTTATCATGCAGGATCTGTTGGTATCATAATGTCTGGCTGGTTAGGGAGTATGAATTACGGTGTCATAACGGCCAATAAGTTGGACAAATGGCTCTTCGAGCAATCGAAACTAAAAATGGCTGAGACTTAAAATCGCTCAGTCTAATTCCTGCAGGGATAAATTTTTATATCGCAGAGTTTATCATAATACTTACGGTTACAGCTTATGGAAGAAATCTTAAAAAAAATACCACATCGCCCCCCATTTTTATTTATTGATTCGATAGTTGAAGTGACGGAAAGCAAGGCGGTCTGTACGCGAACCATTCGTGAGGATGAGCCGCAATTTGAGGGACATTATCCGGGGAATCCAATTATGCCAGGAGTCTTACTTTGTGAATCCGTATTTCAAGCAGGTGCTATTTATCTTTCAACGCAAATGGAAGCTGAGGGTAAGGATCTGTCCAAGGTTACCCCAGTCTTATCTCGTATCGGAGAGGCAAAATTTAAACAGATGGTCAAGCCAGGTGACGAGATTACGATTGAAGCCGAGTTTAAAGAAAAATTGAGTAAATTTTATTTTATGAAGGGCAAAGTCTTAAAACAAGGGAAGCCGGTTTTGACTTTAGAATGTGCATTAGCCATGGTTGAAGAAGAAGGTTAAGCTGAATGAGTTTTTTAAATCTAGAAGGAAAGCGCTATTTGGTAATGGGTGTTGCCAATCGCAAGAGTGTGGCATGGGCCATCGCCAAAACATTAGAAGCAGAAGGAGCTGAAGTGATCTTTAGTGTGCGGTCAGCCTCTAGACTAGAAAGTGTACAGAAATTGTTGGGAGATCGTAAGGCCTATATTTGCGATGTTGAAGATTCAGAGGCAATCCAATCTCTAGCGGAATCAGTGGCAAAAGATTATGAAACCATTGATGGCTTGGTGCATTCAATCGCCTTTGCAAACTACAGTAAGGGAATGCGTCCTTTTCACGAAACAGATAAGGCGGATTTTTTACAGGCTACGGCGATTTCTTCTTTCTCTCTCGTTGAGGTCGCAAATGCATTTAAGCCCTATTTTTCTGAAAATGCTTCAGTAGTCTCAATTGGTATCTCTTCCACAGATGTGACTGCAGAGAATTATGGTTATATGGCTCCGATTAAAGCAGCCTTAGAGAGCTCAAGTTTCAATTTAGCAAAGTCATTCAGTGCGGATACAAAGGTACGCTTTAATACGGTGAATGCAGGTCCATTGAAGACCAGTGCATCAGCGGGTATTCCTGGTTATTTAGAGAGTTACTTGTATGCAGAAAAGCTCACCTTCCGTAAGGAAAATGTGCAAACTGGCGAAGTCGCTAACACGGCTGTATTTTTGCTCAGCGACGCATCAAGTGGAATCAATGGCCAAGGTATTGTAGTGAATGCAGGGATGGACCGTAATTATTTTGATAGCGAGGTCGTACGTCTAACCATGCGACCTGAAAAATAAACTCGTCTTGTCGCAGGAGATAACCCAATTTTTTGCTTAGTATGCAATTTCAAAATGTTGCCATTGAATCCTTAGACTACGTTTTGCCCGATACGGTGATAACGTCTGAAGACCTAGAATCCGAGTTAGATTCGGTCTATGAACGTTTAAAACTGCCCAAGGGTCGTTTGGAATTAATGACAGGTATTAAAGAACGTCGTTTTTGGGATGCTGATTTTAAGGCATCTCAGGCATCTTTTTTGGCAGGGGATAAGGTTTTAAAAAAGAGTCAGTTCAATAGGGAATCTATCGATCTACTTATTCATTCAGCAGTTTGTCGAGATCGTCTCGAACCTGCGACTGCCTCCTATGTGCATAGTCTTTTGGGATTATCTGACTCGGTTCAGATTTTTGATGTTTCTAATGCCTGCCTTGGTTTTTTGAATGCAATGACGATTGCTGCAAGTATGATCGAATCTGGGCAAATTAAGCGTGCGCTGATTTGTTCTGGAGAGAATGGAAGACCCTTAGTTGATAATACAATCAAAGCCTTGCAGAATCCAGAATTAACACGCCAAACGATTAAGCCTTACTTTGCAAATTTGACTATTGGAGCAGGTGCAGTCGCTGCTGTGTTATGTAGGAAAGAGCTCATTAAAGGGGATGCTTTGATTTTGCATTCGGCATCGGTTTCAACGGATACAAGCCATAACCAATTGTGCGAGGGAGACACTAGTGGAAATGCACTTGAGATGCAGACAGACTCTGAAGCCTTGCTTGAAGCTGGTATTAAAGTCGCAAAAAATGCTTGGGCTTCATTTGTTAAAGAAAGTGGTTGGACACAGGACACTGCTGATCGGGTTTTCACACATCAAGTTGGCAAGGCCCACACACGAGCTTTATTTGAGGCGCTGAACTTGGATTTGAAGAAAGATTATTCAACTTTTGAATTTTTGGGAAATGTTGGATCGGTTTCATGTCCGATCACTCTGGCCCATGCTATAGAAAAGGGTGCATTTACTGTTGGAGAAAAAGCAACGTTATTGGGCATAGGTAGTGGTTTAAGCAGTTTAATGATGGCGATAGAGTGGAAGAAAGAAATTGAATGAACGATTTAATTGATAAGTTGCCTGCCTTGAATGAAGCCTATCCGTTTAAAAGTCATTTTTGTGATTTAAGTTATGGAAATGGGCAGTCGGCTAAGCTGCATTATTTAGATGAAGGTACAGGACCCGTTATTTTAATGCTTCATGGAAATCCAACTTGGTCCTTTTACTTTAGAAATTGCGTTCATTATTTTAAAGCTAGAGGTTTTAGGTGTATGGTTCCAGACCATATGGGCTGTGGGCTGTCTGATAAGCCTCAAGATTATACTTACACGCTTGAGCGTAGAATAGAAGATGTTCAGCAATTATTGAAGCACACAAATGTGGAGCGATATAATTTAATTGTTCACGATTGGGGCGGGGCTATCGGTATGGGCGTTGCTGTTCAAAACCCTGAAAGAGTGGATAAAATAGCGATCCTTAATTCGGCTGCTTATCTATCTAAATCGATGCCATGGAGAATTGCCTTTTTACGAATCAGTCTCGTGGGCTCTTTTTTAATGCGTGCCTTTAATTTATTTGCTTGGCCAGCGGTCTTTATGTCTGTCTGCAAACCTTTGCGAAAAGATATACAAAAAGGATTTTTGTTTCCCTATCAAAATTGGAATGACCGTATTGCCGTGGCACGATTTGTTGAAGATATCCCAATGTCTAAAATGCATCCATCTTATAACTGTTTACTGGGCATTGAAAAAAAATTACCAAGTTTGAGCGAAAAACAAATTGGCGTATTTTGGGGAGAGCGAGATTTTTGCTTTAATAAAAAATTTTTCCAGCGCTGGTTAGAATTTTTCCCTAAAGCTATAAGCAAAACATTTCCTGACACAGGACACTATATTTTGGAGGATGCTAAAGAAGAAGTGTTTCAAGAAATAGAAGGGCTCTTTTCTGATTGAGTTCGCATTGCGATTACGGGTTTTAATAATTAGAGGTGCACCGTTTTGGTAAAACGTTTCAACTGAAGCATCTATTTTTTTAATATTGTGTTTATCAGCAATTTCGGTCGATATAGGGCCGATTTTTTTCTCAATTTTGGTTTTTGCTTTTTGAGGAAAACTACTTTTAATAAGCATCATTATGAATTCAGTCTTAGAATTATTACTTTCTGGTGAACGTTTAGATTCGGCTCAAATGTCAGAAGTCCTTGGGATGACTGAGGAAGCAGTGAAGTCTGAACTATCTCGTTTACAGGAAAACCACACCTTACTCGGGTGGAGGGCAATTTTGAACCCAGATAAAGTTCAAGACGAATTTGTTCGTGCCGTGATTGAGGTGCGACTCAGCCCTGAGCGGGATGGAGGATTTGACCGTATTGCTGAACGAATCAGTCGCTTTGATGGGGTAGAATCATGCTACCTCATGTCTGGCTCGTATGACTTGTTGCTTTTTGCTAAAGGAAATGATTTACGCAGTGTCGCTAGTTTTGTAACCGAACGCCTTGCAAGCGTGGACGGTGTTTTGTCAACGGCTACACATTTTCGATTGAGAACCTACAAAGAGCAAGGGCACCTGCTAGGTGACTCTGGTTCAAACGGCGATAAGCCAGCTATTAGTCCTTAATATGAAAGATTTTGGTCAACAATTTGTGGCAGACCATGTTGTCGGTTTGCCACGCTCGGGTATTCGTGATTTTTTTGCAATCGTTGCGGCAATGCCCCAAGCTATCTCATTAGGTATTGGTGAGCCAGACTTTGTCACGCCCTGGCATATCCGAGAAGCTGCGATATTTGCTTTAGAGAAAGGGAAGACCAGTTATACGGATAACCTGGGCTTAATTCGTTTGCGTCGTGAGATAAGTACCTATGTTGAGCAATATTTTGATTTAAGTTACCATCCAGAAAAAGAAATTTTGGTGACGGTAGGCGTATCCGAAGCTTTGGATATTGCACTTCGTGCGGTGCTTAACCCTGGCGATAAGGTTTTATACCATGAGCCATGTTACGTTTCTTACAGCCCAAGTATAGTCTTAGCTCATGCTGAACCGATTGCGGTAAAAACAGAAGCTAAGGATGCATTTGGTATAGACCCAGATCGAGTTGCTGAAGCATGGGAGCCGGGTTGTAAGGTACTATTATTAAATTTCCCGACAAATCCAACTGGAGGAGTCACCGAGCGTAAGAAGTTGGAACAACTGGCTAAATTTGCGGTTGAGAAAGATTTATTGGTGATCAGTGATGAAATTTATTCCGAGTTAACCTTTGAAG
Source organism: Puniceicoccaceae bacterium (assembly GCA_011522825.1). Taxonomy (GTDB): domain Bacteria; phylum Verrucomicrobiota; class Verrucomicrobiia; order Opitutales; family Coraliomargaritaceae. The sequence continues at coordinate 688 of WTIG01000035.1, read as the reverse complement.
GGGAGCACACAAGCATCGCAACATTGCCCGGGATGAAGGAGCGTACACTTTTTCTTCATGGATTTTCTAAAGGCTTTGCGATGACAGGGTTTCGCATTGGCTATGCTTGCGGACCTGAGCCTTTAATTGAAGCAATGATGAAAGTGCATCAATATAGTATGTTATGTGCGCCAATTCTTTCTCAAGAAGCAGCGATTGAAGCGCTTAAAAATGGAATGAGTTCTGTTTTAAAAATGAAAGAGGCTTATCACAAACGACGTGATTTGATCGTGCGTCGATTTAATGAGATGGGGCTAACTTGCCACCTGCCGAAAGGTTCTTTTTATGCTTTCCCGTCGATTGAAGGGACGGGGCAAGATTCATTGGCTTTCTGTAAAGGCTTACTTGAAGATCAAGAAGTTGCAGTTGTTCCAGGAACTGCATTTGGTCCTAGTGGTGCTGGTTTTGTTCGTGCCAGTTTCTCGACGAGCTATGACCGTATTTTAGAAGCAACCAATCGAATTGAGCGCTACCTAGAAAAAAAGCCGCAGGCTTAAAAGGTATCGTTGAATCATTATAAAATTAAATTTTGTGAGTTTAGACCCATCCAGAACTGTTGCCTTAGTGGGCAGACCTAATGTCGGTAAAAGTCGATTATTCAATCGTTTGTGCGGAAGGCGTTTGTCGATTGTTCATGATATGCCTGGGG
>WTIG01000115.1 GCA_011522825.1 Puniceicoccaceae bacterium | reverse complement strand
AATTTAACCACTGTGAAAGCTATACACCTGAGCAAATGCTCCTAACCTACATCGGCAACTTAGAAGATGCTGGAATGCTTGCCAAAAAAATGGGTGATGTTGCCAAGAAATACAAAGCACCTGATGTGGAAAATTATGCAGCTGAACTAGTAGGTGAAATGTTTAAAGCTGCTTGGCTTTTTAAAGCAACGCTTCGACGTACATAATTTGCTGCGTTTTCTAAACGCTCTGGATCATCTTTCATTTGACCTATGGCAATATTACAAGCCTGGCATAACAGGCCTCTAATGTTGTTTGTTACATGACAATGATCTACAAATAATCCGCGTTTGCTTGGCGATTGTCCGCAGATTTTGCATTTATTATTCTGTTCATTCACCATAATTTTATAGTCATCTGGAGTAATCCCATAACGATATTTAAAATTGTTGGTACGAATCTGCTCTTGAGTTCGCTTCACTAACAATATTCCTTTTCAAAATAATAACAAAAAAGAGGGCCTATTGACCCTCTCTTTATTCCTTAAACCGTTCAATCGGGTTGAACTATTTAATAATAGCCCAAATCAAATCATCGAAACGACCTGACTCACGTACATCAAAGACACGAATTCCTTCTTGCTCTTCAGGGCTAAACAAAGCAGTTAGCTCTGCCAATAAAGATTCATCAGGAATGTCTTCCAGAATCATTACACCGCCTGGTTCAAGGAGGTGATAGTAATGATCGGCCACGAACTTAATGTCATTACGATGGTGACTGCCGTCGTCAATAATGACGTGATATTTATTTTTACCAAGTGTGCGAAGAGCGGTTGCACTATAAGCATTGGTTTCGTAGAAGTCGTACCGATCTTCGTCTAGCTGATCCCAGATTATCGGATCCACTTGGTCTTTGATATCCACCAAGTCCATCCAGACACCTGGCATATACTCTTGCCATAACAAAGCAGAGCCTCCGTACTGAACACCAATTTCTAACAACTTGCAATCGACATAACGATATTGATCTAATAGATAAGCATAGATCCCTGTATAGTTATGGATAGTTGCTTTATCTGTACCACCAGGGCGCTCAAATCCATTGATGTCAAGCTGATCTAATAACTTCACCATTTCGGCATCAGGCTCATGCCAATGTGGTAAATCCATGTGTTTTTGTGCCGTCATATAGTTTTTAGTATAAATACTTTTATCGTAAGGTTGGCAATAATGATGAGCAATTTTTGTATTGTTATACCTTGTTTCCCATAGGTTTTTTACTTTAGGTTCTCCTGTACCAATCCAAAATTCACGGTCATATCTAAACAAGCTTTCTAAAGCCTTTTTGTCCAAAGTATTGATATAGCTTGATTTAGCCCACCAAAAACCACCTGAAAAATGCGGGTGATAACCCATTGAAGTATCTTCTTGCCAGTTGATACCAGCCAAATCATACCCATCACGCAACGCTTGATAGCATTCACGCCAGTTTGTAATACAGAAGTACTGCATACATTTGCGCCAATCTTCTGTAAATTTTGTTTTTCTTGAAGATCCTTTTGTGTGAAAGTAAAGGACATAGGCGTCGGGGTTTGCTGCACACCAATTCCGTAAAGCTTTAAGGGTATCTGTTTCCTCCGATTGATTCTTATTTGCGCACGCAACAGCTTTATCTGGAACACTACAAACGCTAAGGCTGCCATTAAACCCAACATGAAAGTGCTTAAGTTTGTCATATAAACCATTGGATACTAGTGCTCCAAGTTGTTCGTAATACATGTCTTCCCAGCCAAAGCCAGGAAAGACATGGTAAAAACAACCAACATTAAGCGCGGTCAATTTCAATTTCTGGCAGCATTGTAATTAGCCTACCTTTGTATCCGTCGTTTATCAATGATTGTTTGATGGCTGGAGCAAAATTATGCGCCATAATAATGACATTATCTGGTCTGTCAACCATTAAAAATTCTCTGTCTCTTACTTGAATCTCAGTTCCTGGAATATATTTGCCTTGTTTTTGTGGAGTGTCATCAACACAGTATGCTCCTGCCAGCTTAAATGAATTCAATGCATTTAAGTAGACACATCCTTTAGCGGCTGCACCAAATAGAGCTATGCTTCCATCAAGCTTAGCAATAAAAGATTGATCTCTAATAATTTTCGACCAAACAAGCGACATAAAGCGATTGTAATCAAAAGCTTCTTCTTTTTGAATAAACTTTTCTGCTGCTTCTGTATCGCCATACTGATCCTTATTTGTGATCCAGCAACGCATCGACCCGCCATGGATCGAAACCTCTTCACAATGGAAGATATTGAGGCCAAATTTGGACAATAATTTTTTTAGAGGCTTGATTAGCCAGTAATAATAATGTTCATGATAGAACTGGTCAAACTGCAGTGTTTCCAGAGTCCGCAAGGTATAAGGGAACTCAAGAATCCAGACACCATCTAGCTTTGCAGCAATCCCTTCCACAAACTTCTCAGCATCTGGTGTGTGCTGAAAAGCATTGGTTGTAATAATAAAGTCAGCTGTTGGAACCGGAGCATCTTTACTCCAGAACTCATTGACAAAATGGATGCCTTTCTCTTTGTTCTCCTCAGCAAAGGAGTTACTAGCATCAACGTTGTACATTTCCAAGGGGCGACTGGCTTCCTCTTGAAATGTCTTAAGAAGAGTCCCATCATTACCACCAATATCAATAATTCGAGTGGGTTTTAAATGTTTAATGTCTTGCCACATCCGCCGACAATGACGGATATATGGTTTATTAACACCAGAATGATACAGATAATCAGCATATAATTCTTCAGGTGGTACTGATGTATCTAAATGAATCAGTAAATCATCATTAATTAATGCCCGAATTGGATAGCACGGAGAAGCTAAGGCATCTTCAGCTGTATCTTTTAAACTATTGACAACTGGTTGAATACCCAAATCTAAAAGAATTTTAGATCCAGCGTAATTTTTGTCTTCTAACGGGATCGAATTCCCAAAATGAGAGCGGATAATCTTTTCCGAAAGGCCTGTCATATTG
>WTIG01000021.1 GCA_011522825.1 Puniceicoccaceae bacterium | reverse complement strand
CCTATAACAGCAATCTTAAAGGGTTTTTCATTCATCTTTTTGCCAATAAATAGTGCATGACCAGCCACTCATTACCGTCATTATAGGCAAACAGCTCAGAGCAGGCTAAGTAAAAGAGTCTCCAACGCTGAATCCATAATTTTGTATCTTTGCCGTAAGTCTTCGAAAATTGCTCTTTAATTATGTCTTCTTGTTGATCTTGTTTTGAGAGCCAAGCTTCTAAAGTTTTGCTATAGTGCACGCCATTAATTTCCCAGCGATTCAGTTCTTTAAATGACTTAGCTGTGCTGGGTAGAAAGTTAATAGATGGCATCATGCCTCCTGTGAAAAAATATTCTGCCATCCAATCTCGCTTATGCTCTACTTCAAATAAATAACTTTCTTTCTGGTGGGCGAATACATGAATGAAGATGCGACCTTCATCTTTGAGCCAATTATTCATTCGTTTAAAAAGTAGGCTATGATTTCTTAAGTGCTCGAACATTTCTACAGAGACAATTCGATCAAATTGCATACTAGGATCAAAATCATTAATATCTGAAGTAATGACCTTTAGGTTATCTAAGCCACGTCGCTTGATCTCTGAATCGATGTAGGCTTTCTGTGTCTTCGAATGACTCATAGCCGTGATGCTACTTTGAGGATAGTGTTCTGCCATCCAAAGACTTAAAGAACCCCAGCCGCAGCCTAATTCTAAAATCGTTTGCCCGTTTTCTAATTGAGCGTGTTCGCACGATAAGCGAAGCATATTGGCTTCAGCCATTTCTAAAGAAGTCGTGGATTCATCCCAAAAACAGGAGCTATATTTTAAGTGAGTTCCTAAGACGGTCTTAAAATATTCAGTAGGCACTTCGTAGTGCTGTTCTTTAGAGCTATCCGTACATTCAGCAATCGGTCGTGTGCTTAATTCCTCTATCCAAGAAAAATCAGATTTAGGATTATTCGCTAAAAGAAGCGAATGTTGTTTTAATTGATTTTGAATGCCCCAACGAATTAATGAATCAGGAATTAGTCTACGCTCAGCGAGTAAAGTCGGTAAATGCATACAGTCTCTTGTAATTTATTGTAAGTTATAGCTGCGAGAAAATATTAATCAATGTTGATTCGAGTTTATTTGCATAATGTGCTAACTCGAAATTCTCAATGAGCTACACTTTCTATTCACAGTATCTTATGAAGCTCACATCATCCTATGCACTCACAAACAAATTTAGATAGTACTTATAAAAACGCTCTAGAGTGGACTGATCCATCTCAGCATAGAATTCCAGAAGTAGGGAGCGAGCAGGAGCGTCTCATGCTTCAACGAGTCGAAGATTTATACACCAACTACACTTACGAAAATCTTCAAAATAGTTTCCCCAAGGTGTATGCAGAGACAATTTATTTTAGAGATGCCTTCAAACAGTATAATCGATTAGACGAACTTTTGCCGTATATGCTCAAAGGAGTGCAGGCTGTCTCTGGGGTTCTGTTTACTTTTAATCACATCATGCGTTCAAAAGGTGAATTCTTTATCGAATGGACAATGTCAATTCAATTCAAGGAAAAGGATGAATACGAATCTTCAATGGGTATGAGTCGTTTTCGTTTTAACTCAGATGGGCAGGTGATTTTTCACCAAGATTATTGGGACCCGACATCGCTCATCTATCAAAAGATACCGATTGCCAAGCAACTGATTCAGTTTGTTCAGAAACGCATTTAGTTTCATTTTATGTATCCAATAAAAAAAGCCACTCTAATTAAAAGAGTGGCTTTTGAAATTATAGGTTCGCTAAGCTTGGCTTATTTGAAATCTTTTTCGACTTCTTGAACTGTCTTCAATACGCGAGACACAATCTTGTAAGGGTCGCCCTGTGAATTTGGACGGCGATCTTCAAGATAGCCTTTGTAACCTGCGTTAGCAAAGCTGTGTGGAACACGGATAGAAGCACCACGGTCAGCGATACCCCATGAGAACTTGTCAATTGACTGAGTTTCGTGGAGACCTGTTAGACGTAGGTGATTGTCTGGACCGTATGCAGCGATGTGCTCATCTTTGTACTCTGCGAATTTATCCATAAGCTTTTCGAAGTAGTCTTTACCACCTGTTTCACGCATGAAGTCTGATGAGAAGTTACAGTGCATGCCTGAACCGTTCCAGTCACCTGTGAATGGCTTACAGTGGAAGTTTACATCCACACCATATTGCTCACATACTCTTAGTAGGATGTAGCGTGCAACATGAATTTGGTCGGCTGCATTTTTTGAACCTTTACCGAAGATTTGGAATTCCCATTGTCCTTTAGCCACTTCAGCGTTAATACCTTCGTGGTTAATACCTGCTTCGATACATAAATCAAGATGCTCTTCAACGATTTGGCGAGCGATGTCACCTACGTTTCCAAAACCAACACCAGTGTAGTACTCACCTTGTGGGTTTGGATATCCTTCAGTTGGCCAACCGAGTGGTTTGCCATCTTGGTATAGGAAATATTCTTGTTCTAATCCAACCCAAAACGTGTCGTCATCTGCAATAGTTGCTCTTGCGTTGGATGGATGAGGGTCACCATTTGGTAACATAACTTCACTCATGATTAAGAAACCATTGTGACGTGCACCGTCTGGATAAATAGCAACTGGCTTAAGCATACAATCGGAATCACTTCCATCTGCTTGTTGTGTAGAACTTCCGTCGAAGCCCCACATTGGACAGTCTGCTAAGGTAAATGTCTCTGGATCACCATCGACTATCTTGGTTTTGCTTCGTAAGTTAGCAACCGGCTCGTAACCATCGAGCCAGATGTATTCTAATTTTAATTTTGCCATAATATATGGATTTTTGGTTAGTAAGTTTATAATTAGTGTTAAAAGTGAACATAGGGCTCACTTATCCTGAAGGATATAAGAGCAAGATGCGTGCCATTGAGATTAGTGCAAGTATATTTGAGTGTTTCCTCGATTAATTGTAGCAAGAATCTTGCATCATTTCAGCTTATTTGATGGGATTATCCCATGCAGGAAAAGAAAAATACGGCTTTTGCTCGGGTTCATATCTCATTTGATGGACGTGTAAAAAAGTGGTTTTTAGGCCCGAATGCAAAAGAGCGGTTTGCTAATGAGGTTCAAGTTTTGGAGTATCTTGAGAGAAAGAGGTGTACATTTGTACCTCGCTTATTAGCTAAAGATGATTCAGAGCTTAAAATTGAGACCACTAATTGTGGTCAAATGGTACAGAGATTGAGTGAAGATAAATGCCAAGCACTGTTTAAAGAATTAGAAACTTTTGGGGTTCGTCATGGAGATCAAGCAGTTCGCAATATCACTTATAATGCAAATTTAGGACGCTTTTGTATCATTGATTTTGAATTTGCAACGATCTTAGAAGAGGGCTACGACCCAGGGCCTAAGCCGAGTACTCAATTTAATCGGGAAGATTTTAAAACATCAAAAGACGGAATTTAGGGTGGTTTTATTCAGGAGAATAGATTGACTAGAGCTATGGACGAACAAGCAAGAATTTTGAGATGGTCTGGGCATACGGATGTCGGTCGTTATCGTTCAAATAATGAAGATAGCTTTTTAGCTTTGCAGGTGAATGGAGAAGGGGTTTGCCGCTTAGGCAAGTATGGTGAGGCTGAAATGGGAACCAATGATTTTGTTTTTGCTGTTAGCGATGGAATGGGGGGTGCTAATGCAGGTGATTATGCCAGTCACCTCGTCGCAGAGCAAATGACCCAGTTGTTTCCCAAGGTTTTTCAAACGCAGGCTCAAGGGATGACGGTTTATTTTCAAGATGTTTTAAATGAGTTAGTGTCTAATGTGCATGAAGCACTCTCCAAAATGGGCGAGTGCTATGCTGAGTTAGAAGGCATGGGGGCCACCTTGAGTTTATGTTGGGTACGATCAGATCGCCTTTATTTTGCTCATGTTGGCGATAGTCGTATCTACCATTTAAATGAAGCGAGTTCGTTTAATCAGTTGAGCATAGACCATACGCATATTGGTTGGCTCAAAGAAAAAGGAGAGATATCCGACTATGAAGCACGAAATGACCCGAGGAGAAATATTCTCCATCAAGTTATTGGTGGTAAAACACAGCATTTAAGCCCTCAATTTGGCGAATTGATCTTTGGGTCTAAAGATCGTTTACTGATTTGTTCCGATGGCTTAGTGGAAGGACTTATGGACACAGCATTGAAGCGAATGCTCGATTTCTCTAATCCTACTTACGGGGGTCAGTCGAATGGCTTAGCTAAAACCATGGTGGATGAATCCGTTCGTGAAGACGGAAAAGACAATACCACTGCACTCTGCTTCGAAGTAATTAATGCTGATTAAATACTAAGCATCAATCTGCTCTTCTAGGAATTGAATGAGCGCCTTTTCAGATAGTCTAGTCTGTTCGGTTGTGTCTCTATCCCTTAGGGTTACCGTACCATCTTTTTCCAGCGTATCAAAATCAATAGTAATCCCATAAGGAGTGCCAATCTCGTCTTGGCGACGATAGCGACGACCGATTGCGCCCGAAGCATCATAAAACACATTCCAGCGTTTTTGTAGTTTTCGATAGAGCTTTTCAGCAATTTCAACCAACTCCGGCTTGTTTTTCACTAATGGGAAAATAGCAGCTTTATAAGGTGCGATTTTCGGGCTGAACCTCAAGACCGTCCGTTTTTCAACATCACCTTTGTCATTAGGAATTTCATCTTCATCGTAAGCAGTTGTTAAAACAGCGAGTAGGGTGCGATCCACTCCAAGCGATGGTTCTATGACGTGCGGTATGTATTTTTTCTTCTGCGCTTCATCAAAAATCTCCATAGACTTACCTGAGTGTTTCTGGTGTTGTCCAAGGTCATAATCACTTCTACAGGCAATGCCCCAAAGCTCTTGTTTGCCATGCGGAAATTCAAACATTAAGTCAGTTGTGGCTTGTGAATAAAAAGCGAGTTTATCTTCAGCGTGCACATCTTCAGAAACTTGATCTCTAGGAATGCCAATCGACTCAAGCCAATTGATGCAAGTATCTAACCATTCTCTATGCAGTGTTTTCCAATCCGCATCTGGCGAGATAAAATATTCGATCTCCATTTGTTCAAATTCACGAGATCGGAAGATAAAGTTTCTTGGAGTGATTTCATTGCGAAATGCTTTTCCTATTTGTGCGATACCAAAAGGGATTTTTACTCGTCCAGTATCCACTATGTTTTTGTAATTTGCAAAAATTCCTTGAGCTGTTTCGGGTCTCAAGTAGGCAACAGCTGATTGGTCTGCCAGTGGGCCGACTTTGGTTTCGAACATAAGTTTGAATTCTCTTGGCTCAGTCAATGTGCCGATATCTTTGGCATCGGGTCCTAGCGTGACGGCTCTTTGAGCTTCATCTAATTCAGTGATTTCTGTTCCTTCGCTGTCTAGTTGACTTTCATCTAACTTCGCCTGTTTGTTGCCCAGGCTATCTCTGAGCTTTTTAGCTTGTTTGATTCGAGTATTTAAATCCGTGCCTTCGACCACAGCAATATAGCCCGCAGAAGTGTCATCTAAAATAACGGGATAGATGAAGAGCTGATCGGCTCTATAGCGTAATTTAGATTCCTTACAATCAACCATTGGGTCAGAAAATCCATCAACATGACCCGACGCTTTCCAAATATCTGGGTGCATAATGATTGAAGAGTCGAGCCCAACAATATCGTCTCTTCTTTGTACCATGTCTCTCCACCAAATATTTTTAATATTATTTCTTAACTCAACTCCGAGTGGCCCATAATCAAAAAAGCCGTTGTAGCCTCCATAAATTTCTGAAGAGGCAAAAATAAATCCTCTGCGTTTACAGAGACCAATTATGGATTCCATTAGGGTAAGATTACTCGTGTTGGTTTGTTTCATTTAAATGAACAATGGTATCTGATATTTTAGCGTCAAGTTTAGGATTTAATATTAATAATTAATTTACTTTCCTGATCGAGTCCCTAATTGTAACATCATTCTATTCACCTGTCATTTTACAGTTTCACCTTTAAATCAGTACTTTATCCACTTTCAGCCTGCCCAAGCGACTCGTGTTTTTCTTTATTTGGCTATTCATGCTTGTCTTGGCGAAGACCTTGAGAATCGGAAATGATGAAACCGCTCATCCATTTTTAAGTGGTGAAATGTTCAAGCAAAATAATGGAAGTTCCTCTTTTCTATTATTTTGGCACAACGATTTGCTCCTAATTTTCCTTATTTTCATTACATATAAAAAGAATTTTCCTCCAATTACCGTATTGGTCAGTTCTAATAAAAGTGCTGATATCTTTGCGGCTCTTTTGGAAAAATTTGGCTATTCGATTGTTCGTGGTTCGGCCAATACCAAATCATTGCAGGCTCTTAAAGGGATGCATAATGCGATAAAAAAGAAGCACGTAATTGCCTATGCTGCAGATGGTCCAACCGGCCCTATTTATCAGTTTAAGCCTGGAGCTGTTTTCCTATCCCATAAATATAAGCTGCCGATAGATTTAGTTCACACAAAGCCTGCCCGAATGATTACTTTTAGTACATGGGACAGTCTGAAGTTGCCTCTACCATTTACCAAATTGCAGTTTGACAGCATTAGAGTGATGGCTTCTGAATTTGATTCCGATACTGGCAAAACCTTATCCAAAGAAGAGTTGAATCAGTCGGTCTCGAAATTACACGAAAAGATGCAATTGATCTCGGGCGACCTTAAAGCCAATTAAAAGTCGGAGCGGTGATAGCTGTTTCATTTGGTTGAGCAAACTGATTTTCCCCATTGGCCCAGAGTTCATCATTTATCAGTAATTTATATTCTATCGGCTTATCCGAAGATTTGGTTTCCCATGCCCACTCGTAAGGCGATAGGTTTCTCATTAAAATACCGACATCCCAGCTCAGACCAGCGCCTTCACCTCGAATATATAAGTTATTACCAAAGCCGACATCGACTCTTGCTGCTATCGTAGTTTTTGTGGCTATTTTCTTTTTTGCCCCTGTTTTCTTTGCAGCTGGCTTAGCGGCTTTTTTGACAGCTTTTTTGACAGTCTTTTTGGCTACGGTCTTTGGTGCCTTTTTTGTAGCTGTTTTAGTTGCCTTTTTGGCTGCTTTTTTAACGGGTGCTTTTTTTACTGCTTTCTTAGTTGTTTTCTTTGTCATTTTGAAGAGTTTGAATTTTAGACCCAGCTTAAGATCTAAGTTAAATGTGAATTCAACATTAGTTTGAATCATTTTTTTTAACTGTGCAATCTCTTTGCACTCAGATAGTGCAATAAATCAAAGTTTAAAACAATTGAATCAGTTTATTGAAGCTAGTTGCCTCTATTTAGGTGATCGATTTAAACTTTACAGAATGAATTTCAAAGAATACTTTATCGGGTTCAGGATTACCTGGTTATTCAATATTTGGTTAGCCTATATGCTTATGGTACTCAGTGCTAATCAGTTGTAATTTTTGTTCTTTCTTAAGTTGTCGATTTTGATCTGCGGGCGTTCGCTTGCTTTTGCAAGAGGAAAGTCCGGACACCACAGGGCAGAGTTCCCTATGAAAGTAGGGGCATATTTTGGTGACAAAATATGACGGATAGTGTCACAGAAAATAAACCGCCTTAAAACGTTTTAGGACGAGATAAGGTAAGGGTGAAAAGGTGAGGTAAGAGCTCCCCGCATCAACGGTAACAATGATGGCTTGAAAAACCCAGCTCGGTGCAAGACAAAATAGGGAATCGAGTGGCTCGCTCAATGATTTCGGGTATGTCGCATAGATAAATGAACGCACAATCAGTTTTTACTGATGGACAGAATCTGGCTTATAGCAGATCAAAATCGACACTTTAAATTAATATTTGACAAATCAAGTAGTATTTCTTTCACTAGCGAACTTTTCTTTAAATCTATGGCTAATACTAAATCAGCACTTAAATATATCCGTAAGACGGAAACTCGTACACTCGCTAACCGCCAAGTGAAATCTCGCTTGAAGACTCTTGCTAAGCAAGTTAAGACAGCAGCTAGTTCAGATAACAAAGACGCATTGTCTGAGAAAACACGTCTTTACATTTCTGCATTGGACAAAGCTGGCAAATCTGGGCTAGTTCATAAAAACAAAATCGCACGCCACAAAGCATCTTGTGCGAAGCTTCTTGCCTAGTATAAAAATTTTACCCCAAATAAAACTTACCCCTACATCTGCATTTGTGGATTAGGGGTTTTTTTTTCAATGTTCTAAGCATGAGCGATTCAGCCCCAGTAAACTCGAAGCACAAGCTGTCATCTCCCAAAGCAATTGGTTTTCGGGAAGGACTTCTTTCTGACGAACCACTACGCATGGATGTGCTGGCCAACAGCGATGACTTTATCGCATTGAATAAGCCTTCCAATATTTCGCTTAGACAACATCCTTGGGATGAAAATAGCACTAATCTCGATACAGCTTTAAATTATCAACTCAAAGAGAGAAAACCAGAAATCCTTGCACTCGGTGCTGAGTCATTCGGATCGATCTATTTTTATGAAAAAGCAATTTCTGGCATAGCACTTTTTTCTAAGCACAAAGCGGCCCTAACTTTTTTACGAAATGCCTTTGGCTCAGGTTTGATGGAATTTAAATTTCAATTTATTGCACAAGCCAAAGAAGGGATTGAGGAACATGTAATAAATGAAACACCTTTGATTCAGCATCGTTATAAATTTAAAATGGTTCCATCCACTGCAAAAGGAAAGCGTTCCAGAACAGAATTTACATGCCTAAAAAGAGGCACTGATTCATGGGGCCTGTGGCAAGCGAAGTGCAATTTCTTTCGCCCACACCAATTGAGGATTCATGCCTCTTTGTCAGGATTTCAACTGATGAATGATGATTTATATCGTGGAGTGGATGCCCCGACTTTAGCTTCAGTGGGTAAACGGAAGAAGGTAGGGGATTCAGATACAAAGATATTTTCAGACTTAGCCCTTACCTTAAATACAGTTCAGTTTGGTTTAGAATCATCAGAAAGTGTCCATTTGGTCACTGAACCCCCGAAAGCCTTTAAAGCTGCACTTAATTACCTTGGGTTAAAATGATTTCTGCACCTTTTAATAGGAAATGTAAAAAAAATCTTTACAGCCAAGCAATTATTTGGCTTTTTTCTCTCTTTATCTAAATTTAACACTATACAACATGGGAAACCTTAAGAAAAAACGTCGATTAAAGATGAATAAGCACAAACGTCGCAAGCGTTTGAAATCAAATCGTCACAAGAAGAGAACTTGGTAGTATGAGACCTAGGTTCGGCTACTTAGTCGTACTTTTCTCTATTCCGCTTCTCAATTTTAAGTAGGTTAAATTTGTGTTAAGCCTTTGTTCTGCCTGCCCAAACTGTCCACGATTTAAGGGTTGTCTTTAGCATCACTCCGAACATAACTTTTCTTACCGTATAATATCTTAATTTAGATCTCTTATGGGAGAAGCAAAAGACACATACATATCTTTAGGGCAAGCAACCATGTCGGTTGAAGCTAAGTCTATTACAGCGGCTGCGCAAAAGCTCGGTTCTGAATTTGCTCAAGCGGTTGAGCTAATTGCCGAAATGTCGAACTCAGGTAAGAAACTGATCTTCTGTGGCATTGGGAAATCCGGTCATATCGCTAGGAAGTTATCTACAACATTTATGAGTGCGGGTATTAGCTGTATTTTTCTTCATGCAAGCGAAGCGATTCATGGCGATTTAGGTATTTATAAGCCCGGTGACGTGACTATTCTTTTATCAAAAAGTGGCAGCTCGGAAGAGATTGTTAGAATTTTACCCATAATCAAAGGCTTCCAGTCGAAAGTCATTGCTATTCTGGGTCGAGTCGAATCACCAATTGGAGAATCTGCTGATATTATTCTAGACGCTAGTGTTGAAAAAGAAGCCGATAGTTTAAACCTCTTGCCTACGGCAAGTGCTTCGGTAGCGCTTGCACTTGGGGATGCTTTGGCATCAGCCGTTATTCAAGCCAAGGGCTTTACTTCACAAGAATTTGCCCGATATCATCCAGGGGGTCAATTAGGACGTAATTTACTTCTTACCGTTGGCGATGTTATGCATAAACAAGATAAAATTGCCTGTTTAAGTGCAACGCACACACTGAAGGATGCTGTATTAGAAATGACGCAATTTTCACTAGGTGCAGCCTGTATTGTTGATGCTGATAATGTGTTGATTGGGATCGTTACCGATGGCGATATCCGTAGGCTATTGTCTAAAAAGGAAGTGGTGTTAGATTTACCGCTTTCTGAATGCATGACACAAAACCCTTTATCGGTTCATCCGGAGATTGCGCTCAGAGAAGCTTTGCGAATTATGGAAGATCGTCCTTCTCAGATTTCTGTCATGCCCGTTACGGAAAAAGCGAGCAATAAGCTCCTAGGATTGATTCGTGTTCACGATGTCCACCAAACTAATTTCTCTTAGTTTTATTAAGCAAAGATCTAACTTTTAGGTGCTTCCTATAATTTTTGCACCTGAGTGACTACAAATTGGAAGGCATCTTCGACCGAGTCAGTAATGTGGATGTAGCTCAAATCGTCCTCAGAAATCATACCCCATTTGGCCAAAGTATTGAAATCGATCAATTCGTCCCAGAATTCTTTTCCAAACAAGACAATCGGGGCTTTCCCATTCACTTTTTTAGTCTGCATTAAAGTCAGTGTTTCAAACAATTCATCCATCGTTCCAAACCCTCCAGGAAATGCGACAAGTGATTTGGCTAACATAACAAACCAATACTTGCGTATGAAGAAATACTTAAATTCAAATTGGAGTTCTTTGGAAATGTAATCATTCACCCTTTGTTCAAAAGGTAAGCTGATCCCCAGTCCGACTGACTTGCCTCCAGCTTCAAAGGCTCCTCGGTTGGCAGCTTCCATAATTCCGGGTCCGCCACCTGAACAAATAAAGAGCCGATCCTTCTCAGGTAGTCCCTGAGACCACTCTGTGAGCTTTGCGGACAATTCTCGTGCGGCTTCATAATATTTTGAGGATTTGAGATCGATTTCAGCTTGTTTGCGCTGTTTGAGTAGGGCTTCGTCCGGTTCGGGGGACTTCTCAATCAATGCATTTATGGACTTGAGCTGTGCTTCAGCTTCTTGGAGGGGCTTTGTGCGAGCAGAACCAAATAATACGATGGTGTTTTCGACTCCATTTTCTTTAAAGCGTTCCTCTGGCTCAAATAATTCACATAAGATGCGAATAAAACGGGCTTTTTCACTTTTTAGAAAATCCAGATTTTTATAAGCTTTTAAGGGCCATTCTTCTTTATTTTCAGTTTCGTTTTCAGGGTTTTTGGACATAAAAAATAATGGCTTAAAAAAATAATCACTTAGACCGTTTTTTTAATTGCGAGTATGGTAGGGTGTGTTTCATTTATAGTTCAATATTCACTGAAAAACAAGACGGAATGTATTTAAAACAAATTGAAATTCGCGGGTTTAAAAGTTTTGCGGATAAAACAGTGCTAAAATTATTTCCTGGGATGACAGCCGTAGTCGGTCCAAATGGATGTGGAAAGAGTAACATCGTTGATGCCATTCGTTGGGTACTGGGTGAGCAGAGTGCAAAAGCTTTAAGAGGCTCTTCAATGCAAGATGTAATTTTTGAGGGAACTGAAAAACGTAAAGGCTTACCTACAGCTGAGGTTATTTTAACTTTCACTGATTGTGAGAAGGATTTAGGAACTGCGTTTAATGAAGTCGAAGTTTCTCGTCGAGTCACTCGAGAAGGTGGCAGTGATTATTATATCAATGGGAAGATCGTTCGACTAAAAGACGTGCAACGCTTATTCGCGAATACGGGAGTCGGCCGTGTTTCATACTCCTTTATGCTACAAGGTCAGATTGACCAAATCCTTTCCACGAATGCCTCAGAGAGACGAACCATTTTTGAAGAAGCGGCTGGAATCACTTTGTATAAAAGCCAGAGAAAAGAAGCACTTAATAAACTGGCCTTGGTCGAAACCAATTTAAATCGAGTGACCGATGTCATTGAAGAAGTCGGTCGCCAAATCAATTCGCTTAAACGGCAAGCGAGTAAGGCTTTACGCTATCGCAGAATAGAACACAGATATAAACACCTTGATTTAGCTTTATCAGCGAAACGCTATAGTGAATTCAGTAATAATATGCAGGGTTCACTGGATGAGTCCGCAAAACTGTCT
>WTIG01000199.1 GCA_011522825.1 Puniceicoccaceae bacterium | reverse complement strand
TCAATAGGCTTATCCATAGGATCTTTATCTACTGTCTCAATCGCTTCAACAACCGAACTGCCTTCAGTAACTTCACCAAATATTGTGTGCTTCATATGTAACCAAGGTGTCGAAACTGTCGTGATAAAAAATTGACTGCCATTAGTTCCAGGACCGGCATTAGCCATTGCCAACAAGCCTGGCTTATCAAAAGCCAAATCAGGACTGCATTCATCTTCAAAAGGTCTTCCCCATATGGATTCACCGCCACGACCTGTACCAGTCGGATCACCACCTTGAATCATGAATTGCTCAATAACTCTATGAAAGATAATACCATTATAGTAGCCATTTTTCGCATGTGTTATAAAGTTTTCACATGTTTTCGGTGCTACAGAATCAAATAGATTGAATTCGATGACACCTTTTGTCGTTTCCATTTTTATTTTAGTCATAACTGGTCTTTTTAATTAATTATTTAGTATTTCGAAAATAGGAGAGTGTTTCCACTACAAAATTGTCTAAGTTAGCTTTCGGTGACTCGAAAGCGATAGGCATATTGTGCTTCCTTAGTGTTTCACTTGTTTTTACGCCGATACTTCCAAACTTGGGCTTCAGTCCTTTCGGAAACTCTAGCGATTTAGTTGCTTCAACATAATTATGAACTGTCGAAGAGCTTGTAAA
The DNA here is from genome assembly GCA_011522825.1 of Puniceicoccaceae bacterium. GTDB lineage: Bacteria > Verrucomicrobiota > Verrucomicrobiia > Opitutales > Coraliomargaritaceae. The sequence goes on along the minus strand of WTIG01000199.1, from coordinate 2,373 downwards.
TAAAACACAATCTACACCTGATTCTTTAAAACGTTGAAAATTCTCATTTTCCGATAAATCCGTACGGACATTCTTATATAAGGGTAGGCGATCGACTATCGCACGTCCTTCATCTTGTAGTCGTTTAAAGAGTACATCCGAATTCTTATCACCAGTCACCAATAAGATTTTAACATTATCCAATGTTTGATGCTCTATCAATGCATCGGCAAGTGCATTGGAATTAGCGACTTCTGGCATCAAACTGACCTTAAGTTTATGGTTTCTAACTGCTCGAGCCGTTGCTTTTCCTACCGTTGCAATTTGAGACAGGCCAATTGAACGAATATCTTGATAGGCTTTATCTAATAAATCGAAAAATAAATCCACCCCATTTGAGCTAGTGAAAACTATCCATTCGTAGGAAGTAATATCCGTAAAGACATTGGTAATTGAATCTCGGTTGTAATCTTCTTGAATATCAATGAAAGGAACTTCCAATACGTCTGCACCATAGTTTTCTAAAAGCTGAGATAATTCACCTGCCTGTTTTCTCGGTCTGGGAACGAGAATCTTTTTCCCAAAAAGCGGTTTCTCTTCAAACCAAGTATATTGGCTACGAGAATTGACCACATCCCCAACAAAAACAATCGCAGGTGCCTTGATAGACATTGCTTCAGAATCTTCGATGATTTGGCTGAGTGTACTAAAACAACTCCTTTGCTTAACATAGGTTCCATTTTCAATAATCGCTACGGGTGTATCCTTATTGAGTCCGCCCTCTAATAACTCTCCAACGATCCGCTTCAATTGTCCAATACCCATATAAATACAAAGGGTAGCATTCGATTTCGCATATTCTTTAAAATCTAAATTTAAAGAGGTTTTTTCTGGGTTTTCATGTCCAGTTAAAAATATGATCGATGAGCTGATATTTCTTTGAGAAATCGGTATGCCTGCATAGGCAGCACATGCAATAGCTGCCGTAATACCCGGTACGATTTCGTAATGAATTCCTGCACTACCAAGGGTATCAACTTCTTCGCCAGCTCGACCAAATACCAAGGGATCGCCACCTTTCAAACGCACAATGGATACATCATTCTTTGCTTCCTTAACTAAGAGTGCATTGATTTCCTCTTGAGGAATAGAATGTTGCCCTGAGCTCTTTCCTACAAAAATCGATCTTGCTTCTGGCTTAAGCCATTCCAGTACCTTCGGATTCACTAAATTGTCATAAATGACAACATCAGCTTGTTCTAATATTGATTTTGCTTTTATAGACAGCAAGCCTGGGTCACCAGGTCCAGCTCCCACTAAATAAACAAGTCCTTTTTGTACTCTGTATGTCATTTATTTATTTCCGCCTTTATTTCTTCCATCAAAAGAATCGCTGATTCTAATTTTTCTGAGAACGTTTCCTTCTTAATTTCAAAACTACGGTAAGCAATCACAGGATGGTAAATATGCAAATGTTTACCATCAAAATAAACGCCTGCTGGGCTTTGACAGCCACCATCAAGAACTTTTAAACACGCTTTCTCGATGCTTACAGATTCATAGGTCTCCGTACAAAAAAGCGACTCAAAACTAATAGGGCAGTCCTCTTTACATACAATCGCAATTGCACCCTGACCTGCCGCAGGTACCATTACATCCTGTTCGAGATTTGTGAAATTTAAATTCTTAAACTGACTAATTCCAAGGCGATCTAATCCAGCCTCAGCAAGGATGGTTGCGTCAGCTTCTTGATTAAAAATCTTATTTAAACGTGTCTCAACATTACCACGAATTAATTGAAATTTTGCCTTAGGAAAAATGGCACTCAATTGATGCCTTCTTCGGGGACTACTAGTTGCAATGGATTTAATTTCCCGCCAATCTTTATTGGAAATCAAAACATCTGACACTGATTCTCTAGGTAAATAACCAATTATCTTCAAAGCAGAGGGGAGCTGAATTGGAAGGTCCTTAGAAGAATGTACCGCAATCTCAGCATTTCCTTCTAATAAAGCCGTATCCAACTCTTTTGTAAAAAGCCCAATGCCTCCTTGCTTTTCTAAAGAATAATCCAAACGGCTATCGATTTCGGTTGAAACTGGAAATAGCTCGAAAGAATGTTCGCCTAAGCGTTCCGTTAGCCAATCACAAACCATTTCGGACTGCTTGATGGCCAAGGGCGATTTTCTTGTAGCAACTTTTATTAGCATTGAAGGATATGATTTAGAATAGCTTAAACTATGGCTAGAAAAAAATTGCCTCAAGGAATGAGGCTATTTGAAAAATTTAAATCATAGCAAAATAGACATAATTATAAAGTGAATGTTCTTACTTAATTCAACGCTTTTTAAACCAAGGCAGTAAGGCACTTAGGCGAGTACCGACTTTTTCAAA
>WTIG01000164.1 GCA_011522825.1 Puniceicoccaceae bacterium | reverse complement strand
GTATTTGTTGGCAATCCACCTGTTTTGCAGCTTCCAGTTTTAAATAATACCAGAGTTACTATCAGACATGGTACTTATCCAAAGATCTTCAGAGGTGTAGTTAAGTCAATTGGAGGCAAATATCAAGGGCAAGGGCCTGATGAGACTATATATTACGAGCTTCAAGGAGTTCCAGTAGCACTTGGTTCAGCGGAAGATGTTACCTGATGGGAGCTGAAAAATTATTACAAAGAGCCCAAAAAATTCGTAAAGGCCTTAAACCATTACAGGAAAAGCTTAAATTCAGAGTTCCTGTCGCTGTTGGCTTCAGGACTACCGTTGATACAACTGAACTTGAAAATTTAATTAAGAAAATTGAGGCTTTAGATATAGCAAATTTGCTATTACAAAAATTAGTAAAGACTGTAGAAGAAGAACTAACAAAAGCAATTACAACTGCTCAATGGGATGCTTATGATGGCAGCACTGTAGATATTGTCGATACTGGAGCTTTACTAGATTCGCAAAAAGTGTATATAGCAAATAATTCCATTGTGGTTGAGTATGGCGTTTCATATGCCGGTATAGTTCATTTTGGTGGTTATATCATTCCTTATCAAAATCCGTATGCCGAAAGAGTGTTTTTACCGGCAAGGCCATGGACAACAATTCTGACGGACGGTACTATTGACTTTCAAGGGATTGTTGAGAGTGAACTTATAAAGATATTGAAGAATAAATTATAATCGGTATCCTTATGCCGTAATATAAGTGCAAGTAAGTGGATTCATCGAAATTACCATTTGTAGTGCAGCCAAAGAGAAAGGCTAAATTACATCGCTTTGGGTCTGACGATGCTGGATACATGGAAATTCCAGTCAAAGGATATTTGACTACGGGTGAAAGGTCTTTCATCCAACAGGCAATGACTGCCGAAGAAAGTACTGTTGCAATTGTATCGCTATCTAGAAAAATTGCGACAGAATATAACATGGATCTAGACCAGGCGTACAACGAGGTCTTGGTTGTCATGGGCGGTGCTAAATCACAAGGCACTGAAATTCTCAACTCTCGAGAAATTGCACTAAAGTACAATGCAGAATTAACACAAATTCTAACAAATCTTTCGATTAATGCTGACAAGGAGAAGATGGTTGCAGCAATCGCATTGCTGCGTTACAGGGTAAATGCTGATATTGAGTTTGAAGATGTAATGAAGTTACATCCAGATTTGATAAATGGATTATACGATATTTATAAAGCTGAAAGTGAAGGTGATTTAAAAATGCTTGAGGACAAGCTAGAATTAAAGAAAGAATCTGTTGAAGAAATTGAAAAAAAGCCATCAAGGCGACGGAAACCAACGGAAGTAACAAAGTAATTGATTTTGTAGACATTTTTTGGGAACTAAAGTATGCCTATCCGGGTGATCCAGATTACTCGATAGACAACTATTGGCAATTGCCATGGGCGCATGTTTATAATGCGCTAAAAAGGGTTAGAAAAAGTCGTAGAACAGAGCTTCATGAGAATGAAATCCCAACATCTTTTATGATTTGGCAAAATGCTGAGATGAATAGGGATAAACAGAAGAAGAAATCGCCATACAAAATAGATGATTTTTATATTTATGAAGATGAATCTTTAACCGACTCTGTCGACTCTATTTATGGTGCGGCAGCACTTGCATTAGTCGAAGCTAAAAAATTCCCAAGTTGGGCTTTATTTGCGTGGCAAGACCTCAAGAGAAATGCTAATAAGGCCGACCCTCCTGACATTCTGTGCTACCGAAGCAACGATTGCATACTACTTGCCCCGACAGTCGTAAAAGAGCGCTTGAAGGGGCTTTTGATAGCCAAGAAGAAGGTTTCTGGAATGCTACATGTACTAGAAATCGGTCCTAATAAAGGAATGATGGTCAAAATGCCTGAAATACAAGGTGAGGTTGCAGTTATAGAGAACTGTTATCTTGAAATTAAGGTGCCGGAGCTGGCGGTCTGATGGGAATGTTTGACCGGATTTACAATAGCTACAGGTTCGAGCATCGTGGCTTAAATCATACATTACAGACAAAAGATATTTCGGGTTATATGAATGACTATTGGCTGACACCATCAGGCCAACTATTTCTTTTAGACCTTAGTGGTACTTATGATTTTGATGAAACATGGAAGGTTATTAAAAATGGTAACAACGGACACGTCACTCCTGTGGATTTAAACAAGACCATTAAAGTCTTGCCTGAATCCGATACTTGTTATTACGAAGGTATATTGACTTTTGAGCAGGGGTTGCTTGTTGACGCAGAGCTTTGGACAGGTAGAAAAATGGTTGATGGTCCTATGCTGCAACGAACTCAGAAAATTTATCGATTGAATGATTGATCCAAAGAGCCTCTAAACATTCCTCTTTACTGAGTACAACGCTGTGTTGCAGCCAATATTCAATTCGATATTCTTTCCAAGGTTCGTAAAATGATTGCATTTTGAACCACTCTCTCCAGTCCATCGAGCCCTTCATTTGATTGCAATGACGGTCTGCGGGAACTACGTTGCTCAATAAATCCTCTCCTCCATTTGAACGTGGTTTTACGTGATCGATGGTCAATGATTTGTCAGTGATCGGTGTTCCGTCACAATAAGCGCAACAATTATTCCATGAATCCTTAATTGATTTCCTCCAAAGACGTTTGGCTTCACCGTGAGTGAGTGCTTCCATATGAAACAGGTAATCTGAAATTTTGTTGTACATGCAATAAAAAAACGGCACGAAGGCCGTTAAGTGTTCAGATTTTATTTTTTAAGAAAAATTCAAAATATTGCGCCGTCATAAGCCCTCCTAGAGATGGTTTAGTCTGCCGATTATTTCAACGTACGGCGGCCGCCTTCGCCGTTACGGCGACGATTAGAAGAACGATTTTCTAGCACCAAACGACCGTCCTTGGTGTGAGATACATCGCGTTTGCCCATCTTGCCTTCCAGACCATTCTTACGCTGAAACCTACGACGCTCGTTATAGCGTTCTCGTTCTCGTTTTGTCTTCCTCCGTTTAGCTTCGTATGCTTTCTTCTTAGCGTAGGCCTTATG
>WTIG01000185.1 GCA_011522825.1 Puniceicoccaceae bacterium | reverse complement strand
GCTACAACTCTCTCAACATAGGCCTAGCGATTTTTGTTTCTTTATATGATAACAAAACAAACACTTACTTACTCAACAATGTATCTTTGGATAGTAACGAATATTTGTTTTTTGACCCTATAGAAACCTCTGTAAAGCATCGAGAAATGGAATATCAGATACTTCCAAAAATCACTAGAGATTTATCTGAAAATATTCTCGAGCTAATTTTAAGCGATTGGTCGGTATCCCTTAATTAAACAAATTTAAGAGAATTCTTATCCGAAATTTTCCTGTAGTAGCAACCTTTTCTAGCTACCCCATCTTTATTTTTTGTGTGACAAGCACCTTTACCTTGGGGAATCACTCGATACAGTAATGAATTTTGTTCACAGTTCACTCGGATTTCCTCTAGCTTAAGGAAATCACCACTCGTTTTCCCTTTAATCCAAAGCTCATTTCGACTCGTACTCCAGAACGTTGCCATGCCTGTTTCTTGAGCTGTTTTTAAAGCCAATTCGTTAACGTATCCCAGAATTAAAACTTCTCCAGTCTCTGCATCTTGTGCCACTGCAGGAAGGACATCAGCCCCACACTGTGCAATTTTTTGCAACTTTTTAAAATCAAGATTTAAAGTACTACCCTCTTCCAATTCATAATTACTCATATGGGCGGGTATAAGCTATTTAAGGGTTGAGTCGAGTTAAGAATTAAGCATTAAAATAATAAGATATTTTGCAAAAACCTTACAAAAGATATTTTTATGAGTGATACAATTAGAAACGAAGCTGCTAACCAAGCAAGGGGGCTAGCGATAGATGCAGTACACACATGCAGTTCTGGACACCTTGGGTTACCTTTAGGGGCTGCCGAAATTGGTGCTTCATTATTTTCAACAGGACTTAACTTTGACCCAAAAGACCCTAAATGGCCTAACCGTGACCGCTTTATCCTATCTGCTGGCCATGGATCGATGTTCCTTTACACTTGGTTGCACCTGTCCGGATATAACTTGCCAATGGATGAGTTAAAACAATTTCGTGTACTTCATTCCAAAACTCCAGGGCATCCTGAATACGACGAAACACCCGGCGTTGAAGCCACAACTGGCCCACTTGGACAAGGCGTTGGTAACGCTGTCGGGTATGCTCTTTCTGGAAAGAAATTAGCCAGTCATTACAACACTGCAGAACATAGCTTATTTGATTTTCACGTATTCGCTTTAATGGGCGATGGCTGTTTTCAAGAAGGTGTCGCCCGCGAATCTATTTCTTTTGCCGGTCACCAAAAACTAGAAAATCTAATATTAATCTACGACTATAATGCCGTCACCTTAGACGCTATGGCCGAAAAAACTCAAAGTGAAGATACCTCAGCTTTCTTCTCTGCCCAAGGATGGGAAGTATTTGAAATAGACGGACATTCAATTCAAGCGATCGATGAAGCGATTGCACAAGCTAAAGCAAATGATAACGGAAAGCCTAAAATTATTTTAGCAAAAACAATCATTGCAAAAGGTATCCCAGAAGTAGAAGGAACTGCTGGTGGCCATGGAGAAGGAGGCGCCAAATTTGCTGAAGCCGCACGAGCTAATCTCGGTTTACCAGAAAGCACTTTTCATGTTTCTGAAGAAGTTCAGAATTACTTTAACGATCGAGCGAAAGCACGCTCACAATCACGTGCTGAATGGGAACAAAATTTCCTTGCTTGGAAACAAGCAAACCCATCACTCGCTCAAGCATTTGAAGCCAGTAATGCAACACTCGATTTCGAATCTCTCTCAGCAATGGTGCCAGAATTTACTCCAGAAAACGCCAATGGTGCCTCTAGAGCCTCTGGTGGAATTGTACTAAATGCAATCGCCAACGAGATACCAAACTGCATCACAGGTTCAGCAGATCTCTTTGGCTCTACTAAAAACTACATCAAAGACGGTGGTGATTTCAGCACCGAAAACCCTGATGGAAGAAATATTTGGTTTGGTATTCGTGAACACGGTATGGGTGCTATTTGTAACGGCATAGCTTATGATGGATATTTTAAGATCAGTGGCGCAACGTTTACAGTTTTCGCAGATTATCTAAGACCTTCTATTCGTCTCGCTGCACTCTCTGGCTTACCTGTAAGCTATATCTTCACCCATGATTCCGTAGGTGTTGGTGAAGATGGCCCAACACACCAACCCGTAGAAACCGTTAGTGGATTGAGAGTTATTCCAAATTTAGATGTTATTCGCCCAGGCGATGCCGAAGAAGTTGCTGGAGCATTCATTGCTGCTCTCTCACGTTCTGACGGGCCGACTGCGTTAATTCTATCTAGGCAAAATATCAGCACTGAATCCGTGCTCTCTGCACAGGAACGCAGAAGCGGCGTTCAAAATGGAGGCTATATTGCTCATAAAGAAACCGAAGCTCTAAAACTTATTCTCCTAGCTACAGGCTCTGAATTACCAATTGCTATCCAAGCAGCCAAAGAAATCGGACCGCATGTTCGTGTTGTATCAATGGCTTGCTTCGAGCGATTTGAAAGACAGTCATCTGAATATAAAGAAAGCATTCTTCCTAATGCATGTCGTAATCGAATTGCTATTGAAGCAGGTGTTTCCAACACTTGGGGTACTTATTTAGGGCTGGATGGGAAAGCTGTTTGCATTGATCGCTTTGGACTCTCTGCTCCTGGAAATACAGTAATGAATGAATTGGGCATTTCATTAGAAAACTTAAAATCAATTGCTTCTGATTTAGTTTAAGTTTTAGTATATAGGTGAACACTTTTTAATCTTATGAGTAAAACCGTACTCAATTATGAGCCGTTAATTTTTTCTCCAAAAAAAGCTGACGAAAAAACTGTCCTCTCGGATATCCAAAAAGAAATCCTTTCGTTAAAAAAAGAAAGAAATGCGATTATCCTTGCCCATAATTATCAAATTGAGGCGATACAAGAAGTCGCTGACTTTGTCGGGGATTCCCTTGGACTTTCTTATAAAGCGGAAGAAGCCGATGCAGATATTATTGTTTTCTGTGGTGTTCACTTTATGGCCGAAACTGCAAAAATCGTAAACCCAAACAAAACGGTTTTATTGCCAGA
>WTIG01000065.1:10426-12303 GCA_011522825.1 Puniceicoccaceae bacterium | reverse complement strand
CGTTTACTTTAAAGATAAGTATATCCTTCATATTCAAGCAGAAGCGCTAAAAAGGGTCCGATTTAATAAAATTTAAGTCAAAAGTGTGAAAATATGGCACAATTTAAGCTGCTATAATGTATCAAAACTCACTAAATGCTTGCATTTTTGTTGATTTTTGTCTTTCTAATACGCGGATCCGTTTGGATACGTATCCAAAAACAAACAAATATAAAAATTAATATGAAAACTATTACATTAATTACATTATTCGTGGGTGCTTTAGCATTCATTACAAATGCTTATGCATCGATTTCTGCAAATCTTGGTGTAAACACTGAGTACTATTGGAGAGGTCAGTCTCAATCAGCAGGTGAAGCTACTGTAAACGGTGGTTTCGACTACGCAGGTGAGGGCTACTATGCAGGTGTGTGGACAAGCTCAATGGGTGGTTCTAACACAGAAACAGACTTCTACATTGGTACTGAAATCAACGGTTTTGATGTAGGTTACATCAAATACGAGTACACTGGTGCTGGTGATTTCGATGAGTGGTATGTTGGATACTCACTACAAGGTTTTGATTTATTCTATGCAGTTAATGCAGATGATTCAGACTTAGATTATGTACAAGTATCTTATGGACTTCCTACAATCGTTGAAGGTGTTGACGCATCACTTACATACGGAGATGATGGTTCAGTTGATTTCATCCAGTTAGATCTTACTGTTAGCGATGTAACTCTTAGTGTTATCGACACTGATGCAGGTACACAAACAGCACTTTCTTACGGCTGGTCTTTATAAGACTTTCACACTTAACGTGTTAATTTGTACAAGGCCGGGCATTTGTCCGGCCTTGTTTTTTTTTAAGATTTGTGGGCGCGCTTGAGCTGCTTGATCCGAGTGAGGTTTTTCTGCAGATCTTTTTTCTCCATGGCATCTATGAATAAAATACCATTTAAGTGGTCGACTTCATGTAGAATACATCGTGCTAGCAGTCCATCAGCTTCAAGGGTATGGTGATGGCCATCAGTATCCTGAAATTGGCAACGTATGGCAATAGCTCGAGAGACATTGCCTAAAATATTAGGGAATGAAAGACAGCCTTCTTGGTAGAGGCTTTTTGTGGCATCGGTGATTTCTACTTCCGGGTTGATAATGGCAAGGGGCATGAACAGATCAAGGGGTGTGGATTTGCCATCGTAGCTGTAGTTGAAATGAATTTCGCTTTCTTTAGGTGGACGAACATCGACAACGCAAATTTGTTGGGCGATTCCAATTTGTTGAGCGGCTAGGCCAATACCTTCTTCAGCATACATGGTTTCAATCATGTCGCTGACTAAACGTTTTAAGTCAGAGTCAAAGGTTTCAACGGACTTGCCTTTTTCTCGCAAGACGGGATTTCCATAATAAGTGAGCGGTCTTTCCATACTGCTTATTTCATGGCTGATTTACTTTTTGTAAAGCGTACACTGATAATTTTCGAGTTATCCATAAATAGGGTAAGGGATTGCTTTAATTAAGGGCGTATGTTAAAGTATTATTTATGTTTAAATTGGATATGCGTGGTCTTCTTTGGTGCCTGGGTCTGGTTTGGTTGACAACTCAAAGCATGGCTCAAGTTGAAAGTGCGAATGAAGAAACGGCCATCGCTATTCAACTACTAACGAATAAGGCAACAATAGCTTTAGGGAATGAATCTCCAAGTGGTGAGTCACTTTTAATCGGCGTACAAATAGCCACTAAAGCTGGCTGGCACTTTTATTGGGCGGGAATCGGCACTGAGTTATTGGAGCCTACTATTTCATGGAATCTTCCCGAGGGTTATACAGTGGAAGCGGTGAATCATCCAAAGCCGAGTCTTTTTGATTATGGGGGCTTTATGGGCTATGGCT
>WTIG01000065.1:0-10326 GCA_011522825.1 Puniceicoccaceae bacterium | reverse complement strand
GTGAATCATCCAAAGCCGAGTCTTTTTGATTATGGGGGCTTTATGGGCTATGGCTATAATGGCAGTACAGTTTTTCTTTATCGTTTGCTTCGAGAGAATTCAGCAGTCGAAGATTATGCATTAGGGGATTTGCTCGAGGTGACGGCTTCAGTTGATTGGATCTTATGTAAGGATGTTTGTATTTTTGGGTCTGAAAAGGTCACACTGGGTTGGACGGTTTCCGATAGGGATCTATTTACCGAAGAGAGTGCGTTTTTAAATAGTTTGCTCGAAAGCAAAGAGCTGAAGCAAAATAAAACATTAGAAAAGCGTTTTTTGGAGATGGGTCTTTCGGGCTGGTTATTGGCGGCGTTTCTAGGTGGGGTGATTTTAAATTTGATGCCCTGTGTTCTGCCAGTGCTTTCGATAAAAGTATTTAGTTTAATCGAACATGCCAGAAGTGATCCATCAAAACGTTTTATCCATGGCTTAATGTACTCCGTTGGCGTGATTTTAAGTTTTATTGCTTTAGCCATCGTTTTAATGGGCTTGCGAAGTTTAGGTGAAGAAGTCGGTTGGGGGTTTCAACTACAAGATCCCTTTTTTATTACCTTCTTAATCATACTATTCTTTTTGCTAGGATTGAATATGCTTGGATTGTTTGAAATCGGATCCAGTTTTGCGCGCTTATCGAATGCCTCTATCTCCAATCGTTCCGATTGGTTGGGCTCTTTTGCAACAGGTATTTTGGCGGCCGTAGTTGGAGCACCTTGTGTGGGGCCTTTTATTGGTGGCGTCAGTGGGATTGCTCTACAGGTTGATACTGGCTTAGGGATTTTAATTTTTGCCATGATTGGTTTCGGTATGGCTTTCCCTTTCTTGGTTTTATCGTGGGTTCCAGGCTTGTTACGATTTTTGCCTAAGCCAGGAGCGTGGATGGTTCGATTTCGTCAGGTTATGGGAGGGGTATTAATTTTATCAACAGCTTTCCTAATTTGGGTGGTAAAACAGTCAGTTAGTTTTGATGGGGTTTTACTGGTATTCGTCCTATTGCTATTTATTTTATTAGCGGGGTACCTTTTGGGTCGGTGGGGGCGAATCTCAGAAAGCAAAGCGACACAAAGGTGGGCGAAGCTTGCAAGCCTAGTTTTAATTCTGGTACCCGGATTCATTGTGGGGCAACACTTAGATCAACTTTACGATAAGGCAGCGTCTAAAGATATAGTGTATGAAGACGGGGTATGGGAAAAATGGGCCGAGTCATCGGTAAGGGCTGCATTGGATTCAGGGCAGGGTGTTTTTATAGATTTTACGGCTAGCTGGTGTTTAATTTGCCAAAGTAATAAAGCTTTAGTCTTAAGAAAGAAAAAGACGGAGGCTCTATTTGATAAATATGGTATTCGTTTATTTGTGGCCGATTGGACGCAGAATGATCCAGAGATTACCCGAGCCTTAGAGAGTTATGGTCGTTCTGGAGTCCCTCTATATATTTTGAAAACGCCTGATGGGACAGAGCAAATTTTACCCCAGAATCTCAATTATTCGCTTTTAGAAACAGCAGTAGAAGGACTGTTTTCTGAAGAATAAGAAAGCGGTAGAGAGAATTCAAATACCGTTCCTTCTGGGTCTGACTTTATCAAAGAAATAGTACCTCTGTGACTGGCTAGTATACGCTTAGCTATGGATAACCCTAAGCCAGTACCCTCGCTTCGGTTGGTAAGAAAGGATTCAAAGATTCGTTCTTTGATCGATTCAGGGATGCCATGTCCGTTATCTTGAATATTAAAATACGCCATATCGTTATCTTGAAATAGCTTGATGTGTATCTTTCCGCCTGATTTGGAGATAGCTTGGCTGGCATTAAAAATAAGATTTAAAATCACTTGCTGAATTTGCCCCTTATTCGCTTCTACATATAGTTCGTCACTTGGGCATTCAAACGATACTTCGATTTTGAGTTGGTTTAATTTTAATCGAACCAGTTGTAGTGATTCTTCAGCTAATTTGGATAAGTTATTTCGTGATTTTGTATTGTGGTTTCTGTGACTGAATCCAAGAACCCTTTCTACGATTGTTTCAAGGTGATTGATTCTTTCCGTTATAAGTTCGGCATCTTTCGATCTTGGATCTGTAGCATCAAATTGTAAGTCGAGCGTTTGGAACAGTAATTTGATAACCGTCAGGGGATTTCGAATTTCATGAGCAATTTCTGCAGAAAGCAGACCTAATGTAGTGAGCTTTTCATTTTTTCTAAGTATTTCTTCGCTGGTGAATGTTTTCTCATAAAGTCGTGCGTTTTCTAGGGACATAGCACCAAGGTCAGCAAGGGCAAATGCAGTTCGTTTTTCATCATCACTGAAGCGGTGCTTTTCTTGGCTGTATGCATTTAGTACACCAACAACCTGATTTTGAAAAATTATTGGCGTAACCAGCATGGAATAGAGAGAGTCCCTTAAGATAATGCTATTGAACTCATTTTCTTCAGTATAAAGTATATTATGGATTTCAATTTGCTTCTTCCTTCTTAAGGCTCCGCCAATTGCGCTATCGTTGAGGTCTATTTGACTGGAGTCATTTAGGATGCCAGTCGCGTTAACCATTGTATGAAGGTCTAAGATGTTTTTATTGCGGGCTATTAAGAATAAGGCACACGAATGACATTTAAGTAGCGCTCGTGTTTCTTGGGCGAGATTTACTAGAATAGAATTGCGATCTAATTTAGCGACAAGGTTTCGGCTAAGATTTATCAGGGAATACAGTTGATCGGTTTTGCTGTTTAATTGATTAATCAGCCAAATATTTGAAATCACTTTTCCTGCCTCATTAGCAAATACGGTGGCAATTTTTAAGTCCTCTAAGTTATATTGGTCTGCTTGTTTACTTTCCATATGCATAACGCCAATGGTTTTTCCGTTTAAGATCATAGGAATTGTAATCGCAGACATAGATTCATTAGAGAGAAGGGTGAGCTTACTTTCTTCTTTGAAATTTTTGACAATGACGGGTTTTCGGTAAAACGCTGTCCAGCCAACGATACTTTGCTTAAAGGGAATCGGGGCGATTGTTTCGGTGATGCCTTGCGAGACTTCAATTTCTACCACTTGGCGATCTTCATTGACAATTCCAATGATGGCGAAGCTAAATGAGAAGTGTTTGCCGACCTTCTCTAAGATGGTTTGAAATGCATGCTCTAAATTATAAGAACCATATATCGATTCATTAATGTCATTTAAAGAATCAATCGTGGCTAAAATACTATCTGAAGTATTCATAGGCCCTATATTTGAATAACTGGCAAAAGAATCAAGATATAAGAGTCGTTTATTCGTTACTCTTGATAATCGTTTCGATTTCAGCTCGGAGGTCTAACAAATCAGACGTGTTAGTCGATTCATTAAGATTGATGTTTTCAATGTAGAAAGTATCCATAGCAATACCTCTTTCTGTGGCGATACGAGCAAAGCTAATATCAAAGCCCTTGTCGGTGATAAGCTGAGTAATTTTAAAGAGTAAAGCAATTTGGTCTTTGGCTTGAACTTCAATGATTGTTCTATGTAAAGAAAGCTCATGATAAACTTCAACGCTCGGAGGAAATGGTGATGGGAGTTTGATGGCTTTGGTATTCGCCTGTAAATATTTTTTCTCAAGTGCGAAAATTTCATCAGTTAAGTCTTTCCCGTGAACCAATACATCCTCTACTTTTTCTTTAAAGGTTTCCTTAATTTTTGGATCACTGACATATTTGCCATCTAAGTCTACGACATAAAAAGTATCGATGGAGATATGGTCTTTTCTTGAAATCGCTCTAGTACTGATAATGGCGAGCTCTGAAAGCGTTAAAGCACCAGCTAGTTTATAAAATAAGCCAGCACGATCCCACGTAACGACATTAATCACCGACATCCCAAGATTTTTATCGTCTCTCCAATCGATGATTGGCGATAGAGAACCAATTGAATCTGCATTTTGAATCTGAGAAAGCAGGCGATTGATCATATTGAGGTGCAATATGGCTTCATTAGCACTTGTATTAACAAAATAGCGCTCAGGAAGAAGGCTAAAATGTGCCTCTACTTCTTCTTCGGGTAGATTCCCTAAGGACAATTGTAGTACATCTTTTTTTAGCATGGCTTTATATTCTTTGTTAAGCGTATCTGGGGTAGCTTGAGTTTTAAGGATTTCAAGAGTTTTGGAAAAAAGTGTTTGGTGCATGCTATCTTTGTAATTATTCCAAAGAGTGGGAGCCGTTCCTTTGGCATCACAATAGGTGTGAACAGTAAGAAGGCGTAAGAGTTCTTTATCTTTAATAATTTCTGAGAATGAGATAGCTGTTTGTATGTCATCTAAGTCATAACGTTGCCAGAATCGTGCCATTTCTAAATGGTTTCGGATAATAAATAGAATTTTTTTCTGGTCTTCCTTTTTATAACCGAGTCGATTTAGGATTGGTTCAGCGAGAATGGCTCCACTTTCAGCATGCCCCCGAATGCCATCAGATTTTCCAATATCGTGTAATAATAAAGTTATATAAAGTAGGTGAGGCTTATTATTTTTCCTTAGTTCTTTTTCATAAGGAACGTCCATAGGTGATTTTTTTGCAAATACGCTATCTAAGTGACGAATTGTGCGCAAAACATGCTCGTCCGCTGTATATCTATGGTAATATTCGTGTTGTATTAGGCAGGTTAATTCTCCAAATTCTGGGATATAGCGACCAAGAACACCAAGAAAATGCATCTCTTTTAAAATTGGGTAAACTTCTCCTGGAGCATTTAAGATGGCCTTAAAACTGTCTGCGGCATCGGGAGAATTAATCACATGATTATCAATAAGAGGAATCGAGTTAGTGATCTTATTTTTTAGATTTATGTCTAAGGACACATTGAATTGTTGTTTTATTCTGAAGACACGGATCAAGCGATTCGGATCTTTGCTAAAAATATCATTTTTATTAGAAAAAAGGACACCTTTTTGGATTAAGAAACCATCAATTTCTTTGATCGATTTTTTTTGATGTGCCTTCAAGGCATCTAAAAATGAAAAGCGTTTGGTTTTATTTTTCTCAATATTGAAAAAGCGTTCTTTCAGTAGTTCGGAAATTGAATAAATCGTTCTAGCAGCTGAATAGTAATCCTGCATCAGCGCGGTCAGTCTTTCAAATGAATCCCTTTGCGTGTAATTTAATTGGGTGGCGATCTTTAATTGTTGTTCTAGGTCAATTTTATCCGTTGGTCTTTTGTTCTGGTAATGCAATTCATTGCGAACACGCAGCAAGAAGTCATACGCTTTCTCAATATCTCTTTGCTCATCTGGACGTAAGAGTTTACGCTTTGCGAGATCTTTAAAAGAATGGCATCCAAATTTGATTTTTGCGATCCAGAGAATATTTTGATAGTCTCTGAGTCCGCCCACACCATTTTTAATGTCTGGCTCCTGTACGTATAAAGTTTTTCCAAATTTTAAGTGACGCTCAGATTCATCTTTGAGGCGTTGCTCAATATACTGTATCGATTGATCTTGTTTTATATTCTCAAGAAAGCTTCGAATCATTTCTTTGAATAAGGGTTGGGAGCCACAAATAAACCTCGACTCTAATATAGCGTTTTTGGACTGAATTTCCTTATTTATCTCTTTTAGAACTTCTCGTGTGTTTCTCGAAGCATGTCCGACTTTTAAACCTAAATCCCAAAGAGGGTAGAGAATTTCTTCTGCCATCAATTCTTGAAATTGAGTGAGTGCTTCCGATTCTGCATCATCGGGATAGAGAAACATTATATCAATATCGCTATGCGGATTTAACTCAGCTCGTCCGTATCCTCCAGTGGCAACAACCGCCATGCGAAATTGCAATTTGCCATATTTGGTAAGGTATAAGTCCAGTGCAGACAAGAAGAGGTTTTCAATGACAACATCAATCATCATCGCCCGCATCTGGCAGATTTCTCTGCCTGATTCACCCCTTAAGTGCCAACGCTTGAGCATTTTATTTTCTAGCTCTAAATAACGTTTGTAGGATGAAAGTTGTTGGTTCCTCGGAATGCCAGGGTCAAAAACTAAGCGTTTCTGGGCGTGGCTTCTAAGTCGTTTGAGAATACTCTGATTCTTAGGTGGCATAAGATTACGAAGAGGAACACTTAGTTACAGTGATTATTTGCAAGTTGTCCTTGTCATCCATGTTCTACAGAGAATTCATTTTTAATAAAGTAAAAATGAATGCCCAGGAAGGAATGTTGAAACTAGTTAGTTAACTAAACCAACATCAAAGAGGGTGTTTCCAAGATTTCCTTAAGTGCTAGCAAATATTGTGCGCCGACAGCACCATCGATCACTCGGTGGTCTCCTGAAAGTCCAATCTTCATGGTTTGCCCGATAACGATTTCATCTTTATCATTAACGATCGGACGTTTAATCGTAGCACCGATACTTAAGATGGCTGCATTATTTGGATTAATGATACCGTAGAAATCGGAAATACCAAACATACCTAAATTAGTTACCGTGAAGGTTGAGCCACTCATTTCATTAGGGGCTAATTTTTTCTCCCTAGCTTTTTTGATTAAGCTCTTTGCTTCATTGCTGACTTGGCGAAGTGATTTGTTTTCGGCAGCACGAATCACTGGAGTGACCAGTCCATCGTCTATGGCTACCCCGAATGCTAGATCAACATTTGGATGTTGTTTAATCGTATTGCCTTCCCAAGAACGATTGATAGCCGGGACACGTTTAATCGCTTCGGCTGATGCTTTTAAAGTTAAGTCATTAACAGAAAACTTAATGCCACCGTGCTCTTTAGGAAGATCAGCAAGACGCTGATTGAGTTCTTTTCTTAAGTTAGCGAGTGGAGCGCCATCGACTTCAATTTGTAAATAAAAATGTGGAGCCTGAGTTTTAGAAGCGACTAAGGCACCAGCAATACTTTTACGCATATTTGAAACAGGAATATCGAGTGCTTCTAAAGTAGGAATCGATTCAATGGCTGTAGCTGGAGATGTAGATACTTTAGCCTCGCTTGCTTGCACGCTATTAGATACGGCTTCTTTAATCGCTTCGAGGTCAGCTTTTACTATGCGACCATTAGGGCCCGAACCTTTAATTTGACTAAGGTCAATGCCTTTACTTTCTGCGATCTTGCGAGCCAAGGGAGAAGCTTTCACGCGATCGCCGCTTGTAGAAGAAGCAGTCGCAACTACCTCAGCAGGTACTGAAACAGGGGCTTCAACTACGGGTTCAGTAGGGGCACTGGTTGTTTCTGGCTGAGCTGGCTCAGGCGTGCTAGCCTCGGATGAAGTATTTTCAGCAGCGGCCTCAACTGCAGGAGCGGCTTCACCAGCTTCACCAATAGCAGCAATCGCACCGCCAACAGGCACTTCTTCACCTTCTTTGCAATATTGCTTAATTAAAACACCATCTTCAAAGCACTCAACTTCCATGGTTGCTTTATCAGTTTCAACTTCCGCGATCATGTCACCATTAGCGACTGGGTCGCCTTCTTTTTTTAACCAATTAACCAGTGTTCCCACGGTCATGGTATCGCTCAATTTGGGCATTTCAATTAGTGTCGCCATATCTATATCAATGTTGGTAAAGTTAATTTATGCAAGGCACTTAAGCACGCTTTCAATAATTCGTTCTTCGTTAGGAATTTGCCAATCTTCAAGTGGCTTTGAGTAAATTTGTGGTGCGTCAATTGCAGAGACACGGTGAATCGGTGCATCCAGATCATCAAATGCTTTATACTGAATCAGGTGAGAAATCTGTGCATCCACTCCGCAGTAGGGTTTGTTTTCTTCAACTAAAACCGCACGGTGTGTCTTTTTAACAGAATTCAAAATAGTTGTTTCATCGAGAGGTCGAATTGAGCGCAAGTCGATGACTTCTGCATTAATGGAGTGCTTCTCAGTAAGTATTTCCGCTGCTTTCAGAGAAATCATAGCACATCGTCCATGAGAGATGATAGAAATATCTGTACCTTCTTTAAGGACATTAGCAACGCCCAGCTCAACGACATACTCCTCTTCAGGCACTTCCCACTTTTCCCCATAAAGCAAGGTGTTTTCCATAACAAAGACTGGGTCATTATCGCGAATAGCACTCTTCATTAAACCTTTTGCATCATACGCATTGGATGGGCATACGACTTTTAGTCCAGGGTGATTGGCTACTAAATTTTCGGGCGTATGAGAGTGTGTTGCTCCAACATTGGTTCCTCCATTTGCAGGACCACGAACGACAATAGGGACATTCATTAATCCCCCTGACATGTATCGGCAGAACGAGGCATTGTTGAATAATTGGTCAAATGCGACATAAGAGAAACTCATAAACATCATCTCAACGACAGGTCGTATGCCAAGCATTGAGGCCCCAATAGCCAGTCCTGAGAAAGCGGCTTCTGAAATAGGTGTATCGATAACGCGCTTATCTCCATATTTGTCCCACAGTCCTTCAGTAACTTTATAGGCTCCGTTATATTGGGCAACTTCTTCGCCCATTATGCACACATTTTCATCGCGTTCAATTTCTTCAGCGAGGGCTTGTTTAATTGCTTCTCTGTAAGTTATTAATGGCATAAAAAAATCTCTCTGTTTTAATCGTTAAAAAAATAAGTCCCCTTTAATTGTTGATCGGTGTCATTATCTACTGACCAATAAACATCTTTAGTGATTTCTGATTTTGGTGGGTATGGGCTTTCTTCAGCAAATTTTGCAGAAGTATCGGCCTCAACTTTCATTTCTTGGTCAATTTCTTTTGCCGTTGCTTCAGTCAAAGTTTTATCCGCAATCAATTTTTTCCGTAAAACGTTGATTGGGTCTTTATTTTTTTTGTAGGTCTCAATTTCTTCCTTTGTGCGGTATTTTTCATGGTTTGCATCAGCAACAGAGTGACCACGATAGCGATAGGTGCGAATTTCAAGAAGGTAGGGTTTAAGCTCTTCTCGTGCGTAAGTCATCGCTTCATTAGCTTTTTCACGAACTTCAAAAACGTCATGACCTTCACAGGTATCCCATTTGATGCCAAAAGCTTCACCTCTTTTTGCTAAACTCTCTTCAGCGGATGAACGCTTTAAGCTCGTTCCCATGGAGTAACCATTGTTTTCAATAACAAAAACAACAGGAATTCCCCAAAGTGAGACTAAATTAAGTGTTTCCATAAACGATCCCTGATTAACAGCGCCGTCACCTAAGAAACAAACCGCACAGCCTTTGATTCCTTTATATTTTAAAGCAAAGGCTAAACCTGCTCCAAGAGGAGTTTGTCCAGCAACGATTCCATGCCCCCCCCAAAATCCTTTATCTGGAGCGAAATAGTGCATAGAGCCACCTTTGCCCTTTGAGCATCCCGTATACTTTCCGAACAACTCAGCCATACATTCGTTCATACTCATTCCAACAGCCAAGGCATGTCCATGATCTCTGTAGGCAGTAATGATATGGTCGTTTTCTTCCATTAAAGAAACAATTCCAGTGGCTACCGCTTCTTGACCAATATATAAGTGAAGGAATCCGCCTATCTTGCCTTGATTATAGGCTTGCAGAGAACGCTCTTCAAAACGGCGTATGCCGACTATTGTTCTAAACAGTCCGACTTTCTCTTCTTTTGAAAGTTGAGCATTTATTTCAGATGTTTCGTAAGCACGTTTTTTTGACGATTTTCTTACGGCTTTTTTTGTAGCTGCTGAGGAAGACATTCATTTACACGTAAGCAAAATGTTCTCTAAAGCAAGCCTTTTTTAAAAAATTAAGCATACATACGACAATATTGTCGTATGTTTTAAGAATATGTCAAAAAAATCATTTGAAATTCGAATATTTCAGAGATTTTCGGACCTATTGAGAGAGTAAAAAGCAAAAATAAGCCTATACTTTGGCTTCTCTGTGGTTTTTGGGCATTTACTTACGCTCTTGGTTTCGGGACAGTAGCGGAAAGTCCGCCATCTACAGTGAAACATTGACCGGTCACAAATTTAGCGGCGTCGGATGCTAGCCATGCTGTTAAACTGGCAATATCGTCGGGTTGAGCAATTTCATTCAGTGGGGACATTTTCTTTGAAATTTCAAGTGCTTGCGGATTTGAAGTGATCGGTTTGGCTAAATCGGTGTCGGTAAGCCCAGGTGCAATACAATTAAAACGAATATTGCGATTTGAGTAGCTTGCCGCCGCCGAGCGAACAAGTGCTTCTATGCCGGCTTTACTTGCAGCAATCGCTTCGTGATTAGGGATTCCAATACGGGCTGCCGTTGAACTATAAAAAATAAGTGAGCCATTGGATTGTTTTTGCATAATAGCTAAGGCCTCTTTCATGGCATAGAACGCAGAACTTAAATTGAGATTTAGAGTGTCTAGCCA
>WTIG01000186.1 GCA_011522825.1 Puniceicoccaceae bacterium | reverse complement strand
CTCAGGCGCAGGGATGTGTCGCCATCTGGTGCCCAGATATGGGTGTTGGTAATAACCTGGGTTGATGCGCCACCATTTGCCGCATGAACAGATGCTGGCAGGCTGGCAATTAGCAGGCTTGCGGCTAGATAGCCAGCGCCAGCGCGCAGAGGCTTCATTACGCCAGATGTGATTCCGAAGCTATTCAGAATCATTCTTCTCATTGAGATGTCCAATGGCGCGGATGAGTACATGGCATGAAAACTTGTTTTACCCTGTGCTGAGGATAGTCTGCACATTCTGCTATCCAGCAAATTTCGATTTTGGTTATCGTAATTAATTAGGCTTTTCTTGTCTAAATTGCTGATTCGTATCATGTTTATCGCCACTACTAGTTCAGGTCAAACATTTTCATGCATCTTTTAGACCAAAAACAGCTATCAGCTATTTACAATAGGCCAAAAAAGACGCTATTCTTATCTTCCGGCGATGATCTGGCATGATGTAATGAGACGCGAAAGCCATATCTCAGATGAATAAACCAGCCAGCCGGTAATAAAAAACAGGAACAGCGGTTCAAAACAGGCACCATATAATGCCATTCGGTATGCGTCCTTTTTATAAGGTCTATAACGAGACTAAGCGGTCATAAAAACAGATCGCTGGCTAAACAAAAAAAGTGAAGTTTTTCAATGGGTTGTTCTTGAAGGTTAAAAAAATCGAAAAAAAATATAAGGAATAGCATAGTTTATAAGTGATTCATTTAGGGAATCTTGTACATCAATCATATGCTTGAATTCTTGTTTTCCAGTAACTTTATAAGTTTTTGATTAAACTCATATGCAGAATCATGCCCCATTATTTTCAAAGCCCTGACCATAGCAGCAACTTCGACCAATAAGGCCATATCCCTGCCGGGACGAACGGGAATCTCAATAAGAGGAATGTTTAAGCCTAAAATCTCTCGTTCATTATCATTAAGACCTGTTCGTTCTTCTGTAATGTTCTTTTTCCAATTAAAAAAGTTTATTTCTAGGTCGATTCGTTTCTCTTTTCTAACAGATCGTACCCCAAAAAGTTCAGCGATGTTAATTATCCCTAAGCCTCGACATTCCATATAGCCTCTGCTCAAGTCATTAGATGTTCCGACAATTTCTCGGTCATTGATTCGTTTTATGTAAGTAAGATCGTCGGCTACTAAACTATAGCCACGTTCAATTAAGGCCAAGGCACATTCACTTTTACCCACTCCACTCTCACCTGTAATTAATGTGCCAATTCCTTTCACATCCAGTAGGGTTCCATGCAGTTGTGTTCTGGGAGCAAAAAAGTCTTCGAGCAATAATGTCAGTTCAGTGGTGATTGTTTTTGAAGGCAAACTAGATCGAAACAATGGAGTGTTAAATTCATTGGCTAATCGCTTTAGCGTTTTAGAAGGCGCTAAGTTTCGGGAAATGATGATACAAGGAATCTTTTTGAAAAATATTGTCCTGAGAATTAATTCCTCTTCATCTGGTTTTAACGACCTTAAGTAGCCCATTTCTCCTGCACCAAATAATTGAATTCTTTTGGAGGCAAAGAACTTTAAAAATCCGGTCAACGCAAGAGCAGGTCTATTTAAACTGCGTTCACCAATCATTCGGTTCATTCCATTTTGACCTGAAACAAGTTCAAGTTTCAAAGGTTCACGGAAAGAATCATATAATTGCTTTACGGATAATGCTTCTACTTTATTTGAATTAACTTTATGCCCTTTTGCCATTGTATCTAATTTATATTAAAGCTTTCTCCAAGGTAAAGCTCTCTATTTTTAGGGTCGTTGATCAAATAATCACTATCACCTTCGGATAAGATGCTACCGTCATAAACCAAATAGGCCCTATCGACAATTTTCAAAGTTTCTCTTACATTATGATCGGTAATTAAAATTCCAATATTCTTCTCTTTGAGTTTTAAAACCATCTTTTGAACATCAGAAATACTGATTGGGTCCACCCCACTGAAAGGCTCATCCATAAGTAAAAATTTTGGAGATGGTAAAATAGCACGAGCAATTTCTAATCGCCTACGTTCTCCGCCACTCAATGTGTAAGCCATCTGATCTGCTATTCCAGTGAGACCAAAATCTTCTAATAATGAATCAACCTTATCCTTTTGAGCGTTCTTATTGATGGGCAATGTCTCGGCGATGGATTTAAGGTTATCCCTAACAGATAACTTTTTGAAAATTGAAGAATCTTGAGGGAGGTAACCGATACCTAATCGAGCTCTTTGATACATAGCTAAATCATGTATAGATGCATTGTTTAATAAAATATCCCCAGAGCTAGCTTCAATAAGCCCTAAGATTATATAGAAAGTTGTTGTTTTGCCTGCACCATTAGGCCCGAGTAAGCCAACTATCTCACCTGCTTGAATGTTTAGGCTTAAATCATTGATGACTCTTTTCTTACCAAAGTCTTTAATTAAATTCATGACTTCGATTTTAGATTGCTCAGGGTTTAAACTCATAAGCTATTTTACATCATTCTTTTTGTGATTCTTCAAGATTTTCTTCTTCTGTTTCAAAAAGGTCAAATTGGATTCGGGCTCGCCCTCCATTCTCTGAGCCTATTACTTTCGTCTGTTTTAATTTACGATCAAATTCAATGCGGTCACCCCAAATAGAACCATTGGAATCTTTAAAATGTGCGTCGCCAAAGAGGTGAAACATTTTTTCATCAGGTAATATTTCAGCATGATTTGCTGAAGCATAATAATCCATTTGTTCCATCTTTACCGAACCATCAGCCATCATTGTATCCATTTTATATTCTGTGTATTCTGTCATGCCTGTGTTTACTGGCATCCATTTCATGGTCAATAAATCGGATAAAAGAGAAAAATCATTTTTAATCAGTTTGACTGTGCCGCTAAAAACACAGTCATAAATTAAATCATGAATATTGATTTTTAAATCATTCGCATAAACGTTTGTATCTTGGCTAGACTCTAATTCAGTGGGATTTGAAGTTTCATTAAATTCAAAATTCAAATCAGGTGTATTGGGCAAAACTACCTCTAGAAGTTCATCCGATGAGCTAGCTAATAATATATCGTTTTCTAAAAAGAGTCGCTCTGATTTCAGCTTTGCGAAGTCGCTAATATAAGTGACT
>WTIG01000108.1 GCA_011522825.1 Puniceicoccaceae bacterium | reverse complement strand
ATTGTATGCAGATTATTTGTATCACTCTGGTGTCAATAAACCATATATCCGTCATTGTCGGCGGATGTGGCAAGACATTAAGCATTTAAATCCTACTCGCATTATTGATATTGGTGGTAATGATGGAACGCTCCTCAAAACTTTCCAAGAAGAAGCAGGCCGTCCTCTGGAAATGTATAACGTTGATGCCAGTAATTCTTTTATTGAAACCAATAAAGAAAAGGGTATTCATTTTATCAATGAATTTTGGTGTAAAGATGCACCAGTTCCTACAGCTGATTTTATTATTACTACCAATGCTTTTCAACATACCCCTGATGCTGAAAAATTTGTAGAAGGAATCGCTGAAAAGCTAGATGGTGTTTGGATTCTTGAGTTTCCATATACATTAACGACTTTAGAAACTCTGCAATTTGATCAGTTTTACCATGAGCATTACTACTATTGGCTTGTAAAGCCATTAAAGAAATTACTATCCAACTACGGTTTAAATATTTTTCATGCAGAAGAGATTTCAATTCATGGTGGCTCGATGCGATTATGGATCACAAATAAAGATCAATATGGAACTACAGAGGCCGCAGAAAAATATATAAAAAAAGAAGAAGCTTTTGACTATAACCGTTTTATGTCAGCTGTATGGACCAAGATTATTAAAGACCAATCGTTTATTTCAAAACTTGACGGCAGCATTGCTTTATTTGGAGCTGCAGCTAAGGGATGCGTTTATCTAAATGCTTTGAATTCATTTAAGTTAGCAAATGCTTATTGCGTAGATGATACTCCGCAAAAGCAAGGTAAGTATATTCCAGGTACTGGCATTGAAATCAAAGATCGAGATTACTTGTTGGCTGACAGGCCAGACAATATTATTATTATGGCGCACAATTTTGGACCAGCTATTGCCCAATCGTTGATAAACGACGGATATAAAGGTAGGCTAATTACAATGCTGCCTGATATTCAAATTGACCGCACTTGATATTGGTTGTTTTTACCACGTATTTCCTGGGTTAGGCTGGGAAGAAATGTACTATGAGCAACTTGGTGCGTTAGTATCTAACGGTTTATATGACAAACTTAAGCATTTTCACGTTGGTTTTAATGGGAGCCCTGGGATTTGTAGTTTTCCAGACAAAGCTACTACAAGCTCAAATGAGAATCAACAGGAGGAGACGGAGACTCTCAAGGCTTTACGGGATTGGTGCGCCGCAAACCCCGACGCTTATGTACTCTATTTCCACACCAAAGGATCCTCAAGAAAAACAAAATTTACAGAAGATTGGCGCAAGTGTATGCAGTACTTCTGCATCACTAATTGGCGTGAATGTTATCAAGCTTTGTCTGAGGGGTATCAGCTTGCTGGTATTAACTGGCAAGAAGATACTTCAATGGGTTATCACCCGCATTTCTCAGGAGGGTTCTGGTGGGCAAAAGCTGCTTACATTAATTCGCTTACGAATGAAGCGTTAGAAAGCAATTTTAGATATGACCGAGAATTTTGGGTAGGAACAGGAAATCCAAAGGTTAAAAACCTATGGGAGACAGGGTATAACAATACTAAAATTGCGCATCATTATTGCCAGCCATACGACAAGAGTATATATACTAAGAATTATATGACTGCTGAGAAACACATGGATAAGCCACATTGGCACCAGCCAGATGAAAAGATGGTGCAGATGCTGGAACAGCTAAATATTAATGGATTCGAATATCCAGGTGGAACAGACAAAGCCACGATTCATAACTACACAGGTATCTATGCATACTTGTTAGATCGCTATAGAGACATAGAATGCAACGTACTTGAGATTGGTGTCCAGTACGGAGGTTCTGCTTTGCTTTGGCATGAGTATATGCCAATGTGTTGGCTGGATCTTGTAGACATTAAAGATCAAGTAAATGACGTGATTTGGGATCAACTAGACCCAGATCGATATGATTTTTACGAAACAAATGCTTATTCTGCAACCGCTCTCCGCACACTTGGTAGCAAAAAGTATCACGTCATTATTGATGATGGGAGCCACCATCGTAACGATATTAAATTTGTAGCCGATCATTACTATCACCTGCTAGCACCAGGGGGTGTAATGATTTTAGAAGACATTCCAGATGAAGGACTGTTGGCAGAATTGACTAATTTATTTAGTTCAGAAGAGCAAGCAGGAATTCGTGTGTTTGATGTCCGTGAATCTGGACGCTTTGATGATTTAATTTGGGCTATCATCAAAGAGTAAGCAAGTCGAGCTTACATTTATATCGTTTACAAAGTGTTCTTGAACGGGACAGTTTAAGGAGTAAATGAGGGCCAAGAGCCCTCTTTTTTGTTAGTATTAATTTAATGGGCTGTAGATAGTGGCTAGTCGTAAAGACAACCTCAAGCATCGCTATGGGATTACTGAGAACCAGTTTGATCAAATGGCTGAAGAACAAAATTACTGCTGCAAGATTTGTAATAAGACTCCAACAAAACGTGGTTTATTCGTAGATCATTGTCATAAAACAAAAAGTGTACGTGGCTTGCTTTGTTACCACTGTAATTTAGCTTTAGGCCACATGAAAGATGAGCCTACACGTTTAGAAGAGGCAGCCGCTTATCTTAGGAACGCCGCAGCGTAGCTTTAAATAGCCAAGCAGCTTTGAACATTTGACCAACCAACTCAGCTCCATAGTGCTCAACGTCTGGCGCTTTATGTTTCTTGGCTACATCACTCATTTTTTTAGCTAGCATTCCAGCATCTTCAAGATTACTGATATAGGTCAGCAACATTTCATTGGGATTGTAGCTATCGCAGTGTTTAAATTTTTTATAGCAGCTTGACAAACCTTTTTGACACATGGTTGTCATATAGTCAAGACTACGTACTAGTTCGCCAACATGATCAAATTGTGTGAGATGTTCTTCGTATTGAGTTTTTAATTGTTCGTGTACTGACAAGAAGTTAGGTGCTTCGTAATTAAAATGAACAAGATGAGATTGAACTTGTAACTGTTGAATGCAACTAAGAACTTGCAGCATGCTTTGAATAAGAGGACCTAAGTCCTCTTTTTTGTTTTTAGGCTGTGGCTCCTGAGGAACAGGTTCAGACTTTGGATTAGGAACTGCCTGCAAGTATTCAGGAACAACGCCGCTTTGCATGAGTCTATATTAT
>WTIG01000130.1 GCA_011522825.1 Puniceicoccaceae bacterium | reverse complement strand
AACCTACGGTGTATTGGTGTATCAAGAACAGGTTATGAAGGCCGCACAAATTATCGCTGGTTATACTTTAGGTGATGCCGATATCCTTAGACGTGCCATGGGGAAAAAGATCAAATCCGTTATGGATCAACAAAAACAGGTCTTCATCGATGGTGCTAAAACGACTAATGATATTGATGCTAAAACTGCGACTTCTATTTTCCAACTTTTGGAAAAATTTGCAGAATACGGATTCAATAAATCGCACTCAGCAGCCTATGCGATGCTCAGTTATCGGACGGCTTATTTAAAAGCGAATTACCCAATAGAGTTCATGGCCGCTA
Source organism: Puniceicoccaceae bacterium (assembly GCA_011522825.1). GTDB lineage: Bacteria > Verrucomicrobiota > Verrucomicrobiia > Opitutales > Coraliomargaritaceae. The sequence goes on along the minus strand of WTIG01000130.1, from coordinate 2,840 downwards.
TTTTAACATCTGAGCAAGGAAATGCCTCAAAAATTGCCCATATGTTAGAAGAATGTCATTCGATGAAGATTCCCGTACTGAGTCCAGATATCAATCAATCAGGAATTAATTTCACTCCAATCATTGAAAAAGGTGGTGAATCCATTCGCTTTGGATTGTCTGCGATTAAGAGTGTTGGAGAAAGTGCAGCGATAATGATTATCGATGAACGCGAAGAGAATGGTCCCTACTTAAATTTTTACGACTTCATCTACCGTTTAAATGAAACAAAAATTAATAAGCGAGTTTTTGAAGCGTTGATCAAGACAGGTGCTTTCGACTCATTTAAAATTGATCGCAATCAACTCTTACATTTTTTACCTGCATCTATTGCTGATGCACAATCACAGAAAAACAATGAAAGCGGAGGACAAATAGATCTTTTTGGTGGCGATCAAGATAGCGGTTTAGCTTATGGGGAGTCAACGTTGAAGCCGAATCCCAATATTCCACCCATGAGTAAAGGTGATAAATTAAACTATGAAAAAGAACTTCTCGGCATCTATCTTTCTGGACATCCATTAGACACATTTAAGGGCCTTATTTATTCTTTAGACTCATTTCATAAAGAAACTGAATTAGAATCGATCACAGAGCGTAAGTCATTCCGAATTGCGGGAATTATTAATGGCATCAATACCTTATACACTCGGAAAAATAACAAAAAGATGGCGACTTTTAGCTTAAATAAAAAAGTCGATAACTACAAAATGATCGTATTTCCAGATACCTATCAGAAGTATGATGAATTCCTCGAAGAAGGAAGAGCTGTTATTGTCGAAGGAATCATTGAAAAGAAAGACGATGAAATTCAATTCTATGTCTATGAATTGCACGACCTTAACAAAACCATTTCCAATTTTGTTTCAAAAGTTAATTTCATACTGCACCCAAATGATCAGGCAGCTGGCTTTATTGATAAACTAAGAATTCTAGCCGATGAAGCACACGGAAATACTAAGGTCGGCATACAATTTTTAGTCGATAATCATATCGTTGAAACTCAAACAGCACAGTCATTATCCTTTGCTTTATCTGAAAGCCGTTATAACAAGGTCAAAAATGATCCAGTATTAGCAGGAATCAGTGCTGAAAGCATACAATTAAAAGATTTCAGCAGACCTTCTTGGAAAAAATAATAGTACGTAGTCATTTTGATGCTACTGGATTTGTAAAATGCGAATAATTTCACTTATTTGAGTTAAACAATAGTATTTTGACGCTTAAAATAAACAGACAAACTATCTTTAAAAGATGCTTAAAGGCATTATGTCCGAATTGTGGACACAGTAAAATTGCACACTCATGGATCGTCATACATGAAAAGTGTCCTGAATGCAGCATGCCCATTAAACGAGGCAATGGCTTTTATATAGGCCCCATTTGTTTAAATTACGGAGTCATTGCTTTTGGAATCATAAGTCCCCTTTTAATTTTAGGCTTTTCCAAAATGATACCGTTTGCATGGACACTTTCATTGAGTGTTCTTTTTTCATTCACACTTCCGATACTATTTTACCCTATATCATGGAGCTTATGGCTCATGATTTATTACTTATGTCTTCCCAAAGAACTTCATGAAAATCGACCTGAAAATTCAGACGATTTGCTATTTGATGAAGACGAACGCCTCTAAAACCGAAAGCTATTATTCGCTGATCGCTTGATCTCTTTGCTGCAGGTAGGCTGAACGAAGTGCTGTATAAAAGTCGATTGAAGTCTTTTTCACACTCTCATATCTAGGGAGCATTTCCTCATTAATTGATAATATTTCTGCAGTGTTGAGAAGTGCAATCCATTTGGAATCGACGGTATCCCAATTGTCTGAATTGATATCAATAATATTTATTTTTCGACCAACAAATCGTGCGGGCAAATCTCTTAAAGTTGAAGGACCTAAAATAGGAACCATGATATATGGACCTTCAGGAATTCCCCAAACAGCTAAAACTTGCCCTAAGTCTTCATCTGGTATCTCGTTAAGAACACTGTATTTTTCTGACGGCGTATTGATTCCGAATATACCTATGGTTGAGTTTATTCCAAATTTCAATGATTCGTAATAAGCCTCTTTGATTTTAAATTGTAAGACATTACTGACAAAACGAATTGGGTATTTCAAATTTGAGAAAAAGTTCTTAAACGAAATACGCACACGATTAGGCGTACAATCGACATAAAACTTCGTCACAGGGTCCAAAACATGTTGATAAACAAAATCATTAAAATGATGCACTGGACGATTAATTGGCTCTAAAATATCACTATTTAAACTTGAACTTTCGGTCCAATCCATCTCTTCACTGAACTCATAAGCTAAGTTGATATCATCAGCAAATACAGTAGTACAGAATAATAAAGATAGGCTTAGAAGTACCTTATTATATAGGGAGTGCTTTACCAAGGTTTTCATTTGTTAATAAGGTCTCCAATTTTTCGATTAAAGCATCACTTGTATTCTTTGTGAAGAACACATCAAATTGATTTCGGTAAGTAAGGACGATGCTTATATTTTCGACTACAATGTCAAATATTTCCCATTGACCCGAAACTAAGCCCACTCGGTAAGTTAAAGCGATTGGCTTATCTGAAAAATATATAGAAGTCGGCACTTCAGCTCGCTTTGTGGAGATAAATCGGGTATCTGAATACTGTATATCTGGCTTCCTTTTCCCGCGCATTCCGTCAATATAAGCACGTAGTACTAAGCGTTTTATTAATGCGACAACTCTCTGTTGGTGCTCAGAATTAATCTTATTCCAGTTCCTTCCAAGTGTACGGCGTATTATAATGTCTAAATC
>WTIG01000128.1 GCA_011522825.1 Puniceicoccaceae bacterium | reverse complement strand
AATCCACGAAGCAAAACACAAAAGAAAGACACAAAAGAATTACAAAAGCAGTGCCGAGTGCGATCCGTTCAGAGGATGCCTTTGCCTTTATGCTGGAATTCCCAACAAGTCGCTAGGGAATACAGCGAATGGCTGACCCGAAAATTTGTCCGAGTCATTTCGGCAAAAATCACCGATGATGGGCGAATTTCTTTTTATCTGCTAGGTCGCCTGCTTTTATTAGAATTAACACCAACTCCATATAGTATTTCTAATTTGAAACGCAGTGCCTTTTATATTTCTGGTGGTTGCTTGATGAAAAAAGTGGAGCCTCAAGGACGTTTTGAGTTTCGTTTATTTCCAGAAAGCAATTGTTTGATTGCGGCTATTCATGGTTATGCACCCATTTTGCCTTGGTGGATTTATTCTTGTACCCAAGCCATATTGCATTTGAGCGTTATGCAATCGTTCTCACGTCACTTAAAACGCCATAATGCAACAGTAATTCAATAATCGATTATTTGGTTTTTGTATTGTTTTTTTCATTGGCTTAATCATTTTCTGAATTTTACTTCTTTTAGTTATGGCCAAAAATCTTGTCGAAATATATGATACAACATTAAGGGATGGCTCTCAAGGTGAGGGTATTTCATTCACTGTGGCTGCAAAGTTAAGAATTGCAGAGAAGCTGGATCAATTTGGCGTTGACTATATTGAAGGTGGCTGGCCGGGTTCCAATCCGCGTGATATGGCTTTTTTTGAAGAAGCTAAGCAATTAGATTTAAAGCATGCACAATTAGTTGCATTTGGTTCAACACGTCGCGCTAATCTATCTGCTGCTGAAGATGCACAATTAAAGCTTCTTTTGGAAGCCGATACTCCAGTTGTGACGATTTTTGGAAAATCATGGCTTTTACATGTAACCGAAATTTTGCGCACGACTCCGGAAGAAAATTTACAAATGATCGAGGATTCAGTCCGCTTCTTAGTGGAAAATGGCAAGAAAGTCATTTATGACGCAGAGCATTTCTTTGATGGTTATTTAGATAACAACGAATATGCCATTGAAACTTTAAAGGCGGCCCAAAAAGGTGGAGCCTCTAACTTAAGTCTTTGTGACACCAATGGGGGTCGCTTAGTGTCTGAGGTTTTAGAGATTGTTTCAGTTGTTAAAGAACAATTAAAAGACATATCAATCGGAGTTCATTGTCATAATGACTCAGGCTTGGGTGTTGCTGTTTCGCTTGCTGGAATTCAGTCAGGGGCTGACTTAGTACAAGGAACGATTAACGGGATCGGTGAGCGTAATGGAAATGCAAATTTAACGGCAATTATTCCGAATCTTATTTTAAAGATGGAGCGTAGTTTAAATTGTGCTTCGAATTTAGAAAACCTAAGAAGTCTGTCTTTGTTTGTTGATGAGATGTCTAATCAGTCCTCCGACCCGAAAGCTCCTTTTGTGGGGCTGAGTTCATTTGCCCATAAGGGAGGGGTGCATGCAGATGCAGCCGCTAAAGTAAAACATAGCTACGAACATATAAAACCAGAATTAGTGGGCAATAAAACGCGTGTACTTGTTTCCGATATGTCAGGGCGTAGTAGCATCATGATGAAGGCAAAAGAGATTGGACTGGATATAGATTCTCGCTCTCCAGAATTAAAAGAATTTTTGAATAGCCTGAAGGAGATGGAGTTTAGGGGCTATGAATATGAAGCGGCTGACGCATCATTGAAATTGCTATTAAATAAATACCTTAAAGGAGAGCCTAAATCGATTGAGTTGGTCGGTTATCGAGTGATGGTCAGTGATCAAGTTGATTTAGGTCGTATTATCTCCGAGGCTTCAGTGCATGTTAAGATAGGCGATAAAGAGCACCATACCGTTGCCGAGGCACGAGGACCCGTTGATGCTTTAAGTGAAGCTTTGAATAAGGCTATTGCACCAGTATTTCCTCAAATTGCTGATGTTCGTCTGCTTGATTTTAAGGTACGAATCCTTGAAAATAAGCATGGTACAGATGCAATCATCCGTGTGCATATAGAATCAACTGATGGAAATACAATTTGGGGTACAGTGGGTGCAAGCGATAATATTATTGCTGCAGCATGGGAAGCCTTGCTTGATTCTGTTGAATATAAGATTCAATTAGATCGCTCTAAAAACAAATAGTTTGCTATCGAAATTGTTTAGATTCGCTTTCAGTTACAACTGAGCGGAATCAGTGGACTGACGGATTTTTTCCTTTAGTGCTTCTTTACTGTCCTCTTCTAGACAAATATCGCCGCAATCAGACTCGAGTGATTCTTCTTCATTTTTGATCAATTCTCGACACATATCGTGTGTATCAATCACTTGTGTGTTATACTTTCCGCAAAAAATACAGCACTTAACATGCAGTTTAATGAGCATGCGTTTCCAAAGCGGAAGATCTTGGAAGTTCTTCTGAATCAGTGAGTCCGATACCTGTTTACACGTGAACATAATGTTTTAGCAATTATTTTGAGTCTTTATTTATCCAGTTTTCATTGAGAAGCTCTTTAAGCTGTTCTCTTGCCCTGTGAAGAATGACCCATAAATAATTCGGAGATATGTCCATTTCCTTACAAATTTCTTCGGTTGTTTGATCCTCGAGCATCTTTAAAATAAAGGCCTGTTTAAGCGGTTCTTTTAATTGATCAATGCATTCTCGGAAAACGACCCAAAATTCTTTATTATCAAATTGTTTGCGTGGGTTGAATTCCCAGGGATCGGGATTAGTTGTGGCAATGCCACTATATTTAAACCAAAAGCTTTCCATCAGGGCTTCATCTTCCTTATCAATATTGACAGTCTGTATTTTAATCGATTTTCGAATTTGATCAATGATCTTATTCCGCATGATACCACGAAGCCAAAACTTAATATCGAGACGTCCATCGAATCGATCGAGCGCTTTTATCCCTGCTAAAAAAGTATCTTGTACACAATCGGCAGCAACTTCTGGATTCTTCAGACGAGACATGGCATAGCGATAAAGGTAGTCGCCATACAAATCAACCCATTGCGATGGAGGTGTGATGTTGGTTTTTTCCTTCTCGACATTTGCCATTATTTTAAGATTAAATTTACTTATAGTTTGGGTCAATACTACATTATTTTTAATGTATCTAGCTAAACTGTAATCGATAAATTATTATTCTTTAACC
>WTIG01000196.1 GCA_011522825.1 Puniceicoccaceae bacterium | reverse complement strand
ACGGCAAGCAGCACGAAAGTTTTCGGCTAAGAAATTAGGCATCCCTATTCTCTTAGGAAATCGCATAGAGATTAAAGAACTTGCCAATAAGTTAGACATTAAACTGGACCATATTCGTATTATTGATCCGCTTAAGTCTGAAGAAAGACCACGCTTTAAACAATTCTTGCAGTCCATTTACCGATTTAAAGATAAAGGCGAAATAGATTTAGAAGCACTCCTCAATAAAAATACTTATTTTGCCGCATTGATGTTAGCCACGAGCCAAGCCGATGCGATGGTGGCGGGTGCAAATTCTCAAGCTTCAAGTTCATTGAGACCGCTTTTACAAGTCATTCCCTTCCAAAACAAAAATAAACTGATCTCATCACTTAATATTTTTGACTTAGAAGACCAGACCACTGGTAAGGATAAAGAACTTTTTCTCGCCGATTGCGCAGTTGTACCTGAACCGACTATTGAACAACTTGCCCAAATCGCTATCAATACTGCTGCACTCAGTTATCAATTAACTAATAAAAAGCCCAAAGTGGCCTTTCTTAGTTACTCATCTCAATCCAATGGAAAAGACTCACATGCTTCTATTCAAAAAATGAAAGCAGCTACTCAGTTAGCTAAGCAATTAGCTAAATCCATTTCGATTGATATGGATATAGATGGGGAGCTTCAATTAGATGCTGCATTAGACCCAAGAGTCGCTGAAAATAAATCACTCTCTGGCACTGTCGCAGGCAATGCCAATGTGCTTATCTTTCCTGATTTGCAATCCGCTAATATTGCTTCTAAAGCAATTAATTACTTTACCCATAGCCGACAATATGGCCCAATACTGACAGGTTTTTCAAAACCTGCGGCTGAAATCAGTCGAGGTACTTATGCAGGTGACATCTTTGGCACTGCAGTTATGGTTGCCTCTCAAGCCATAGACCATGATCTACTATACCCTACCCCAGATAATGCTCTCAATGAAGATATCAAAGACATTCTCAAACCGTAGGATATAATAATCATAATGGACATACAATCAATATTCGATGGGCCTAATGACTCAGAGACATTAAATAAGCCCAGAAATAAAAGTACCAAACGAATCTTTATTGCGGCTACTCGAATGAATGACGGCAAGACTACGACCAGCCTTGGTCTGTATTCGGCACTCAACGATGGAGAAAAGAAAATTGGATATATAAAACCCGTTGGACAGAGATTTGTGGATGTTAATGGAGAAAAGATCGATGAAGACAGTTTCCTACTTACGAAAACGTTCGATGTTTCGGTTCCCATACAAGCCATGAGCCCAATAGTTGTAGATAAAGATTTCACTAAAAACTATTTAGACGACTCCGCATCCATATATCCTAAAATTGTAAATCGCTTATGCCGTTCCTTTGATCGTGCAGCTTACGAAAAAGACTATATTATTATTGAAGGTACAGGCCATGCTGGAGTCGGCTCAGTATTCGATCTATCTAATGCTGAAGTGGCAAATATTCTAAATGCCAAAGTGATTATTGTCGCCAGTGGTGGCATCGGAAGGCCTATTGATGAAATTGCCTTAAATCAGGCCCTTTTTGAAAAAGCAGGTGCCGATATCATTGGAGTCATTATTAATAAAGTACAGTCCGATAAACTTGATTTCATTAAACACTATTGTGGCCAAGCGCTTGAGAAAATGAACCTGAAGCTTCTTGGAGTGATCCCTGAAAATGCTAAACTTTCTGAACCTAGCCTGTCTCAAATCATTCATGAGATAAGAGGTGAATGCTTCAATACAACAAACAATATTCAGTCTAAGAAAATTAAAAAAGTTGTCATTGGTGCAAAGACAGGGCTCAGTACAATTGATGATATCGAAGAAGGAACATTGATTATTACATCTGGCGATCGTGAAGATATCATTCAGCCCTGCATCAAATCAAATAAAGCCTCTATGCTGTCTGGCATTATATTAACCAACGCCATCAGCCCAAATGATGCTACATTAGAAGATATTCAGACATCGGAAATTCCTTTTATTCTTTCAAACGACAGTAGTTATTCTGTGATCAGTCGCATGAATAAAATGAATATAAAAACACAACCACACGACGTTGATAAAATTTCCATCATAAAAGAAATACTAAAGTCGAATATTGATCTCAAAGAAATTGAGGAAGCGTTTGATTCAAGTCTCTGATAACTCCGCCAATACTGATTTTACTCGATCCTCTAAAATGGAATAAATCAAAGGATGAGTCGCGATTAAATCGGTCTTGATAAAGTTTTTGACCTTTTTTTTATCAACTAAGCCTTGTAAGATCTCATCAACATCACCCCCCACGCCCGCATGACGACCAGGTAAAAGAAAAAACATGGCTACAATCAAAGATTCTAACTGTTCCGCTGTGGACGCTTTATCAAAAGTAACAGATTCAAGCAATGGGTCATTAAATGCATAAGCGTCTCCTTCTCTACGCTCCATCGAACAAGCGGTAGCTGTACTCACTGAATCACCTAATAAATCACGCAATTGATCTGTTACGGTATTTCTTAAAATAGATAACTTTTCAATTGGAGACCCATGATCAACAAGTACTAAATTAGTCGAATGAGTCAGACTCTTTTCATCAATTAAAACTTTTACTTGATCGGCTAAAATTTCTGAAAGTCGAGAATCGGGATATTTCACGTCCCAACCGGCTAGAGGTGGAGCGACTAAAATCTGCATTTCTGGACACAGTACTTTAGCCTCATCTATTAATTCCATCAAATATTCCGTAATAGCTAAACTCGGCCCCAAAAATAATGGCAGACAGATAAAATGATGCTCTTCATTAGCAATACCCTGTTTGAAACGTCTTCGTATACTTGTAGCAGGTTTACCGCCTAATTTTTCCGGATTGATTTTATGAGAATGAAGCAGGCTCACTCCTTCAACGGCCATTCCAAGGCGTTTACTTAAGTTTTTTGCAATTGCCCTTAAAGCAAAAGTTGCATCGGGACGCAAAGAACCATTATCAAAAAGCAGGACTGTATAGTGTTTTTTCAAAATTTATTAATGGAATATTAGAAAAAGGATTGCGACTCAAATTAAATCCTCATAAATAAAGAATATGTTTCGTTTCAATAGCACTCTATTACTAGTTTTATCCCTAAGCGTATTTTTTGTATCCTGCTCGACTACTAGGCAAGAT